>JBIIGH010000254.1:0-3196 GCA_044236565.1 Algoriphagus sp.
TCTGCATTTCATCGAGCAACACATTCTTATTGATGTTGGCCAAAACAAGTTCGTAAGGGCCTTGCGGCTGCACCTCACGGATGGTACCCAAACCCATGTGCGTGGCTACTCCATTCAACTCAAAATTCTCGTTGCCATTGTCCACACACCAGGAGTCGATATCAAAGGCTTCCACCGAAGCAGCTCCGAGCAAATGGGCCATAATCGCCAAGATGCCCGTACCCGAACCCACATCCAAGACTCGCTTGCCTTGGTGATCGATTTTGCCTTGCATGGAAAGCAACTGGAAGGTAGTCGCATGATGCCCTGTCCCAAAAGACATTTTCGGGTTGATCACGATCTCATGCCGGTATCCTGCCTGAGAATCATGGAAGGAAGCGCGCACATACACCAGGTCGTCCACAGCGATGGGATCGTAATTTTTTTCCCACTCTTCATTCCAATTCACCTTGGGCATGATTCCCTCTACCAGAGTGAGCGCTGCCGGTTCGCGATAGGTAGCGATGACTTCGTCAAAGGAATCTCTAGCAAACAGGTCTTGCGGCACGTAGGCTTCAAAGCCAGTTTCTGTTTCCAAAAAGGAATCAAAGCCCACCGCGGCTAATTCAGCGATCAAGATTTCCCGGTAATCCTCCAGGCAGGTAATGCTCACTTGTACGTAGTCCATGGCTGGTTTTTTGGGTAAGGACTCTCCTTCTCAGAAGGAAAGTGCTGCTGAAAAAGCCCCGCAGTTGTGGGACCTTTTAAAATGATTATGATTATTCGCCTTTTCACCACAACCCAAAGAAAATAAGGTTTGAGGATCAATTAAGTGAGCTGTGGACCGTTGAAAGCCTGTAGGCCGTGGCCTATGGTCTGTCAACGATTATCCGCAGTTAAAAATAGCTATGTTGAGCTACTGGCATGATTGCGGATAATCATTAAAATGATTTTACGATTTCAATAAAGTCACGGGATTTGAGGGAAGCTCCTCCAATCAATCCTCCATCCACATCCGGCTTGCCAAAGAGTTCTTTTGCATTTCCTGGATTGGCAGATCCTCCGTACAAAATGGAAGTTTGCTCCGCAATCGCCTGCCCATACTTACTAGCCAGGTGACTTCTGAGTGCCGCATGCATTTCTTGTGCTTGCTCAGCCGATGCAGTCTTGCCCGTGCCGATCGCCCAGATGGGCTCGTACGCAATGACCACCTTGGAAAATTCTTCTGGAGACAGGTGAAACAAACTTGCAGTCAGCTGCGCCTTTACCGTTTCCTCATGTGTCCCAGACTCACGAATTTCCAAAGACTCTCCGCAGCAGAAAATAGGGGTCAGTCCATGCGCCAAGGCTTGGTTGACCTTGGTAGCAAGTAGGGTTTGATCTTCCTTGAAATACTCTCTGCGCTCGGAATGGCCCAAAATCACATAGGATACTCCAAAGGAGGCCAGAATCTTGGCAGATACCTCTCCAGTGAATGCACCGCTTTCTTTGTCTGAACAGTTTTGTGCTCCCACAAAAACCCCAGCCGTATCGCCTACCAACCGCTGAACGGGATACAGGTGGGGGAACGGAGGATTAATCACTACCACTACATCTTGAATGGCCTCGTCTTTGTACATGTTGACCAGCTCAGAAGTAAGTTGCTGTCCCTCCTCAAAGCTGAGGTTCATCTTCCAGTTGCCGGCTACTATTTTCTTTCTCATGTGTCGAATCGCTTATTTAGGTTTGAAAAAACTTGAGCTTAAGGTAATTTGCTTCAAAATTACCAAAAATGTCCACTTGGGGAAGAAATAACGGAGAGCAGACGCCAAAAAAGAATTGGAGCCTGGAAGAAGCAAGGGGCAAATTGGAAACCTATTGCTCCTACCAAGAGCGCTGCTTCTGGGAATTGCGCCGCAAACTTTTTGAAAAAGGCATCCAAGGTCAAGCCGTGGACACGATACTTGCCGAATTGGAAGCGAGTGGATTTGTGGATGAGGAGCGCTTTGCCCGCTCCTATGCGCGCGGAAAATTTCGAATTAAAAAATGGGGGAAAGGACGAATTACCCAGGAGCTAAAAGGTCGACAAATCAGTTCGGCCCTCATTCAATTGGGCTTGACCGAGATTGATGGAGACGAGTATTTTGCTACCCTTGAGCGAGAAGCAGAAAAAAAGTGGGAAAAAACCAAGGAAAAGGACGGATTCAAAAAACGATACTTGGTCACGCAATACCTCATGAGCAAGGGATTTGAACAAGACCTCATTCAAGAGGCCTTGTTCCCCCTAATTTCGCAAGAAAAGGAATAGACTTACCAGCTTCCGCCAGCACCGCCGCCCCCAAAGGAGCCGCCGCCGAAGCCGCCAAAAGAACCGCCCCCCGAAGAAAAATCTCCAAAGGAACCACCGCCGCTACTTCTGCCGCCGCCACCCAGCATGTTGGCAAGCATAAGGGTGGTCCAAAAATCAATTCCTCCTCCTTTTCCACCCATGTGGTTGTTGTTGTCCTTCCGGTTTTTGATGATCGGAATGATTACAAAAAGAAATACCAACAACAGAATGAAAAAGATGGCTCCTCCAGAATCTCCTTCAGAAAGTACCTCATCTGCTTTGTATTCGCCAGAGGCCAACTTGAAGATCATGTCAGTGGCCTGATCCAATCCTTGATAGTAGGCTTCCATCTTGAAGTTGGGAAGGATCATGTCTGTCACAATGCGCTTTGCTAGTGCATCAGGCACTGCTCCTTCCATTCCTCTACCCGTAGCAATAAAGACCTTGCGGTCGTCCATCGCTGCCAAGATAAGAATGCCGTTGTCTTTGCCTTTGCCTCCAATACCCCACTGCTCTCCCAACTGGAAGGCATAATCAGAAATGTCGTAAGGCCCTACTGATCCCATTAGGACAATAGAAACCTGCGTGGAGGTGCTGTCCGAATAGGCAAGCAACTTTTGCTCTAGTTGACCGAGTTCTTCAGCGCTTAGCGTCCCAGTCAGGTCATTGACCAATCGAGGAGGATTAGGTGCAGGAGGAAAATCCTGAGCCACGGCAAAGCCTTGTAAGAGAAAGAGTGCGAGTAAGACTACTTGCTTAATTGCCGAAGGATACCTCATCAGTTAGTTCATTTTTGTCGTCCCGGTGATCGAAAGGAAAATGTGCTTTCAACTGATCCCCAGCATGGTGGATGCCTTCAACAAGGCCTTCGGTAAATTTCCCTTGGCGAAAAAGGTCCGCCATCAGGTC
>JBIIGH010000256.1:0-3176 GCA_044236565.1 Algoriphagus sp.
TTTCTTGTTGGTAGGAAGAAAGGGCAAGGAAAACCTCGGCAAGTCAGAAATAAACTCTGGGTCGGCAAATCCTGCCAGGTAACTTGCCTTGGCACGCTGCGAAACCACTTCGATCAATTCCCGTCCGGCTGCATCTACGGTAGTGGAAAGAATCCGGAGGTTTCTCCCACGAAGAAAGTGATCGGTTTCCAACAGTTCACGCAACTTGTATTCCGAATAGGAGGACAGGTCCTCGCGAACCAACACATCCAAGGATAGCTTGAAGTAATCGGCAAAAAGGAGGAGTACCTCCAAAGGAGGGGTAATGTTCCGTTCGTACCCAGCAAGTTTGGATCGAGACACTCCCACTGCCTGAGCGAGTGTCTCTTGGGTAAGAGACTTCTTTTTGCGGAGAAATTTTAAATTGGAATGAACGCTCATTACCTCAGTTTTTAATGCGCTTGAAATACAGTGGAAATACACTAGAAATAAATCCCGCAAGCGGGATGAAATAAGGATTACAGCTTTCCAGACAATTGCTCTTTAGCGGCATAAGTTGATTTAATCATGTTATTTAGCCTTACTTGAATATCGAATTTTATTTTGTTGATCTGCTCGAATTCTTGGTCAAAAACTACTCCTCTTTCAAAACCCAAATCTATCCAATGGTCTACTCCTTCAGACAAGGATGCTCTAGAGATATAGTAGAATCGGGCTTTTTCGGAAAAATGAAATCTAGCATAACCTTCTGCCACATTTGCACCTACGGAATCGACAGATTCTAACATTTAATCTCCCCAGACTTTCCGCTGCTGAAATGCAAGTCGCTGATAAATCACCCAGGCCATTGAAGATAGCCTTCTTGCCATGCGATATACCTCCAATTCCTGTAGCAGAATGAATTTTTTATTGGCTTCCATTTCAAAAAATAATTAGTTCATCTATTTCTCCCCGCTTGCGGGGACTATTTCTATCGTGTTTCCACTGTATTTCTATCGTATTTCTCTTTCTCCCCGACAACTTTCGTCTCTAAACGATTCAAAGATAAAAATTTTGTTTAATATATAAACAATAAATTGTTTATATAATTAACAATTCAAATGGAAGAAAAGCGAAGCATTGTACACCTGGATCTAGACACCTTTTTTGTGTCCGTAGAGCGGCTTTTTGACGACCGCCTCAAGGGAAAGCCGATCCTCATTGGAGGGGCGAGTGACCGAGGTGTCGTCGCATCCTGCAGCTACGAAGCACGGAAATTTGGCGTACACTCTGCCATGCCCATGCGTACCGCTAGGCAACTCTGTCCCGAAGCAATTGTGGTGCGTGGAGATTTTGAAAAATACAGCCAAAAATCTCAAGAAATCACCGAAATCATTCGAGAGGGTGTCCCCCTTTTTGAAAAAGCCTCCATCGATGAATTCTACATCGACCTCACCGGCATGGACCGCTTCTTCGGTTGCTTCAAGTTGGCCCATGAGCTCCGCCAACGCATCATCCAAGAGAGCGGGCTCAACATCTCCATGGGGCTCTCCCAAAATAAAACCGTCTCCAAAATTGCCACCGGTGAAGCCAAACCCAACAACGAAAAACAAATTCCCCTAGGCGAAGAAAAATCCTTTCTCTCCCCCCTATCCGTACGAAAAATTCCCATGATCGGTGAGAAAACCTCCCAAACACTCTACAACATGGGAGTCAAAAAGGTACATACCCTGCAGCAGATGCCTGCCCAGCTCCTAGAAGCCACCTTTGGGAAAAACGGAAAAATGATCTGGGAAAAAGCGAATGGCATCGACCTCAGTCCAGTCGTACCCTACTCCGAAGCCAAGTCCATCTCCTCCGAAAACACCTTTGAAGAGGACACCATCGACACCCGCCTACTCGAGGCCACCCTCATCGCCATGACCGAGCAGCTCAGCACCAAACTCCGGCAAAAAGGACAGCTCACTGCCTGCGTTACCGTAAAAATCCGCTATTCTGACTTTGAAACCCATAGCATTCAGCAACGCATTCCCTACACCTCGGCAGACCATAACCTACTCCCATTGGTCAAGCAGCTCTTCCAAAAGCTCTACACACGCCGCCTACTCATCCGACTCGTGGGGGTACGCTTCAGCAACCTGGTCTATGGCAACTACCAGATCCAGCTCTTTGAAGATAGCCAACAGCAAATCAACCTCTACCAAGCATTGGATAAGTTGAACGTCAAATACGGGGACAAAACCGTCTGCCGAGCCATGACCATGGGGATAGGAAGACGAAGGTTTAATCCATTTAATGGATTGGAAAATTGAAAATTAAATTCAACCGCATCGCCCAAGATGGAATCAGAAAAACACAATTTTCAAAAAACCTCCTTAATTTGACTTTCCATTCCATCCCGTAGCACTTATGTCTACCTCCTACCTATTTACCACCCCACGCCTAGGATTTCGCCGTTGGCAAGCGAGTGACTTGGATGCATTTACGGAGATCAACACCGACGCAGAGGTCATGCGCTTTTTCGAAAAACCGCTCCCAAAAGAAGATACACTTGCCATGATGGAGCGGATGGAGCGCCTCTACGAGGAAAAAGGCTTTTGCTATTTTGCAGTCGATGTCCTGGAAAGCAAAGCTTTACTGGGTACCATCGGGCTCGGATGGAAAACCTTTGAGGCCGACTTTACCCCAACCGTAGATCTTGGCTACCGCATCGGAAAAAACTGGTGGAACCAAGGCTATAGCACCGAAGGAGCTGCCGCCTGCCTAGACTATGCCAGACAAGTCCAAATCCCGAAAGTGGTGGCCATGGCCTCCATCGGAAATCTTGCCTCCATCCAAGTCATGAAAAAAATAGGCATGCAGTATTGGAAAGAGTTTGACCATCCCGACCTACAAAATTCCCCCAGCATCCAACGCTGCAGCTTGTACCAACTCTCCCTCTAATGCAGTAGCTAGCCTACCTTCTATCGACAATCAGAAAATTGAATGCCCTACTTTAACGAACAACATTTCCAAAACCTCCACCCCTCGGATGTCCTTTCGGGAGAATACGATTCCTGTACCTTTTCCAACTGCAACTTTGCAACTGCCTCCTTTCAACAGGCGAGTTTTGAAAATTGCAAGTTTGAGGACTGCGACCTGAGCAACATCAAGGTAGTGAAAGTAAATTTTCAAAATGTCCGATTTATACGCTGCAAAATGCTGGGAATTGCCTTTGC
>JBIIGH010000257.1:0-3164 GCA_044236565.1 Algoriphagus sp.
AATGATGGAACTCGCTTTGGACAAGCGTATTTTCAATGTAGGGAAAGACCTCGCAAATGCAGGCGGCAATGCCTCAGACATCCTGATGAACCTTCCCTCTGTTGCTGTGGATCCAGAAGGAAATGTCAGTTTAAGAGGCTCCGCCAACGTGCGCATCCTCATCGATGGAAAGCCCTCTGGACTCGTGAGTTTTAAAGGGAGCAGTGGCCTTCGTCAGCTTCCGGCCAACCTGGTGGAACGCGTGGAAGTGATCACCAATCCCTCCGCCAGGTACGAGGCCGAAGGTATGGCAGGCGTGATCAACATTATCCTGAAAAAAGACGAGAAACAGGGTTTCAATGGCTCTGGGGAAGTAATTGTCGGATCTCCACTCAACCTTGGATTTACCGCCAACCTCAACTACCGCAAAAATCGAATCAACTGGTTTGTCAATTATGGACTTGCCAATCGGATTAGCCCGGGCAGAAGCAAATTGTACCAGGAAGTATACCAAAATGAGTTCAGCGCCTTACTCCTTCAGCAGCGATCCACTTCCACTGTAAATAGTCTCAACAATAGCCTGAGAGCAGGCCTTGATTATTTTTTTAGTGAGCAGAGTATCCTCACCGCCTCCTATGTGTGGCGTAGAAGTGATGCGCATCGCATCACAGATATCCGATACGAGGATTACTTGAATACCTTAGACAACTACCTAGGCTATGCCCTACGCCGACAAGACGAGACGGAGGATGAGCCCAACAAGGAGGCAATCCTAAATTTCAAAAAAAGGTTTGAACGAAAAGGGCACGAACTGAATGCCTCTTTTACCTACTTGAACTACTGGGAAAGATCCAATCAACTCTTTACCGAAAATGCTTTTACTCCTGCTGGACTCAAACTCCCGAAGGGTGACTTGACCCAAACTTCATTGAATGACGAGTATGAAAACCAATACCTACTCCAAGTAGACTATACCCAACCCTTTGGCACCAAGGGAAAGATAGAGACAGGAATCCGAACCAGCTTTCGAGAAATGGAAAATGACTATCTGGTTCAGGAATTACAGGAATCAGGCAGTTACGAAACCGTCGATGGCTTAGACAATATTTTCCTCTATGACGAGAATATTCTGGCAGTCTATGGCATCTTGGCAAACGAATGGGCAAAGTGGAGCTACCAAGCAGGTTTGAGGGCAGAATACACCGACATTGAAACCCGACTGGTAGAAACCAAAGAGTCGAATCCGAGAACCTATTCCAACCTTTTTCCAAGCGGTCACCTAAACTACAAGGCCAATGCAAAAAATGCATTCCAGCTGAGCTATAGCCGTCGCATTAGACGCCCCGTCTACAATGACTTGAGCCCCTACGTGACCTTCTCAGACCAACGCAACTTTTTTTCAGGCAATCCCAATCTCGACCCAGAGTTTGCGGATGCCTACGAGCTTGGACATATTTTGTATGGGGAGAAAAGCACCCTATTTTCAACCCTTTACTACCGAAATACACAAGATAAAATTCAACGCATTCGAAGTGTAGGGGAGAATGGTTTCTCCGTAACGGCTCCCTACAATTTGGTGGGGGAAGAATCGTATGGTCTAGAATTAAGTGGGGATTATGCTGCCAAATCCTGGTGGAAACTGGACTTCAATGCCAACTTTTTTTATGCAAAAGTAGATGGAAGCAATCTTAACCAAAATTTTCAAGCGACCACTACTTCCATGCTTTTCAGACAAACCTCCCGCTTCACCTTGGACAAAGGCTGGGACTTACAGCTACGTGGAAATTACGAAGCTCGACGAAAAACGGCTCAAGGTGTGCAAAAAGGAATCTTCTTCTTGGATTTTTCGGCAAGTAAAAAAATACTGGGCCAAAGAGGAACACTCATCTTTACCCTTTCCGATGCCCTCAACTCCCGCATCAATCGCTACGTGACAGAGGGAGGCAATTTCTTCACCGAGGGTGAATCACAAATGATGCTACGGCAAGCCAACCTCACCTTCAACTACCGAATCAAACAATAAGTATTACCCCACTTGCTCCTGCTATGCGTTTCATTGGATTTACCTGTTTACTTTTTTTGCTAGTCATTGGTCAAGGACTAGCCCAAAAAATCAATGCCTCCTACCGCCTGAACATTCAAAAAGCGAGTAGCCCAATAGCGGTTGACGGGCTCATGGATGAAAAAACGTGGGAAGAAGCCGAGGTGGCGAGCAACTTTTTTATGATCACTCCTATGGATACCAGTTTTTCCAAGGTAAAAACAGAGGTGCGCATGAGCTACGATGAGGAGCAGCTGTATCTCATCGTGATCAACTACCATGCGAGCGATGGACCCTACATGGTGGAGTCGCTGAGAAGAGACTTTAGCTTCGGGAAAAACGACAACTTCATCTTCTTCATGGATCCCTTTGATGACCTCACCAACGGATTTTCCTTCGGTGCCAATGCCGCAGGCGCCCAGTGGGATGGGCAGATGGCAAATGGCACTTCCATAGACCTGAGCTGGGATAACAAGTGGGTCTCCAAAGTGAAAAACTACGCTGACCGTTGGGTCTTTGAGGCAGCCATCCCCTTCAAATCCATTCGCTACAAAAAAGGGATTACGGAGTGGGGCATCAACTTCTCGCGTCTCGACCTCAAAACCACCGAAAAATCCGGCTGGGCTCCGGTACCCCGGCAGTTCCCCTCCTCTACGCTTGCCTACACAGGCACCTTGGTCTGGGACAATCCTCCACCAGATCCTGGAGCGAATATTTCCCTGATCCCCTACACCCTTGGAGGGTTTAGTAAAAATGGACAATCCGGCGAAAAGGCTACCTATAAGCGAGAAATAGGTTTGGATGCCAAGGTGTCCCTTACCTCTTCTTTGAATTTGGATTTGACTGTGAATCCTGACTTTTCCCAGGTGGAAGTAGACCGGCAGGTGACGAATCTGGACCGGTTTGAACTCTTCTTTCCAGAGCGCAGACAGTTTTTCTTAGAGAATGGTGACCTATTCGGGAGCTATGGCTACAGTAGCCTTCGGCCCTTCTTTTCGCGGCGAATAGGCCTCAATGCTCCCATCCAATTTGGGGCGCGACTCAGTGGCAAGCTCAACAAGGACTGGCGCATCGGAGCGCTTAACATGCAAACAGGAGCCGTAGACGAGTTGGGGCTGCCGGCACAAAACTTCTCGGTGGTTTC
>JBIIGH010000258.1:0-3159 GCA_044236565.1 Algoriphagus sp.
TTGCGGCTTGGCGCCTTTGCGCGCAAAAAATAAAATATCTCGAAGAAGAAAAGTTCAAGCTTGCTTTTACGCCCTAACTATCCGCCACGGCGGACAAGAGAAAAATAGCACACGAAGAATCAAAAAAATAGCGCCCCGCAATGCTGCGGGCCAGGCAGCAAAGGCGCAGAGACGCAAAGAAATAAGGGGTAGACGTGAAGCCTGCCTACGTTAGGCAAAGAAAAAACTCTTTGCGGCTTGGCGCCTTTGCGCGCAAAAAATAAAATATCTCGAAGAAGAAAAGTTCAAGCTTGCTTTTACGCCCTAACTATCCGCCGCGGCGGACAGGCACTGCGCCTTCGCGAGAACCCTTAAATTAATCCGTGATCCCGTCCAGTTCGCTGAGTTCGAGCCAGGATAATTCCAGTTCTTCCAATTCTCCATCAATGGCCTGAAGCCTGTTGGTCCAAGTGAGCAACTGACTTACATCAGCAGTACCAACCGTGATCTGCTCCGTGATCGTTGCCTTCTCGGCTTCTAATTTGGCGATGGTATCATTGAGCTGCTTGAACTCCTGCTTTTGCTTGTAGCTCGCTTTGAGTTTAGGAGATGCTGCTCCCGAAATTTCAGGTATTGCTACGGGTTCAGTTTTTGGTTCAACCTTGGATTGGGTGCCAGTAGTGGTCTTCTGATCCTCATTTTCCGCTTCCCACTCACGGAAATCAGTATAGTTTCCAGGGAAATCACGAATCTCGCCTTCACCTTCAAACACAAACAAGTGCTCCACCAAGCGATCCATAAAGTAACGGTCGTGAGATACGATGATCAAGCAGCCTGGGAAGCTGTCCAAAAATTCCTCCAGGATATTCAAGGTCATCAAATCCAGGTCGTTTGTGGGTTCGTCGAGGATCAGGAAGTTCGGATTTTTGATCAGCACGAGGAGCAGCTGCAGACGTCGACGCTCGCCCCCGCTCATCTTTCCAATGGGAGTAAACTGCTGCTTGGGCGGGAAACCAAACTGGGTTAAAAACTGGCTCACCGTGATCGTTTGGCCCTTGTCTAGCACCACCACCTCTGCAATATCCTTCACCACATCGATCAGACGCTTTTCCTCATCAAATCGATCCTCTTCCTGTCGGTAGTACCCAAAGGCAGTAGTTTGTCCAGCAGTCACCTTCCCTTGATCGGGATCAAGTAAGCCGGTAATCATTTTTAGGAAGGTCGTCTTTCCTGCCCCGTTGGGTCCGATGATTCCAATACGGTCCTTCTTTTTGAAGATGTAAGAGAAGTCCTTGACCAGCGTTTTGTCGTCAAAAGACTTTGAGATTTTTTCGATTTCAAGAATTTTATTCCCAAGGCGCTGCGTGGATACTGTCAACTCGATGTCCCGTTCCTCCCGCTTGGTAAAGGCCTTCTCTTTGGTTTCTTCAAAGGCATCCACACGGTACTTGGCTTTGGTGCCTCGGGCTTTGGGCTGACGTCTGATCCAGTCCAGCTCCTTTTTGTAGAGACTTTTGGCTTTCTCGATTTCGATATCCTCGATCTGCATGCGCTCTGCTTTTTTGTCAAGGAAGTAGCCGTAGTTGCCTTGGTAGCGGTGGATCTTTCCTTGGTCTAGTTCCAAGATCTCGTTGGTTACTGTTTCTAGGAAGTAGCGGTCGTGGGTAACCATAAAAAGGGCCAGATTGGCCTTAGACAAATACTCTTCGAGCCACTCGATTGTTTCCAAATCCAGGTGGTTGGTAGGCTCATCCAAGAGCAAAAGATCGGGCTTCTCCAAGATCGCTTTGGCGAGGGCTACCCGCTTGCGCTGTCCTCCGGAGAGGTTCCCTACGGGCAGTTCGGTATCGTGAAGGCCGAGTTTGCCGAGCACCTCTTTAACTTGGTATTCAAAGTCCCAGGCCTGGAGGGCATCCATTTTTTCAAAGAGCTTGGACATTTGATCCGAGTTGTCTATGCCGCGCTCCGCATCGATCATGGCCTTGTGGTAGGCTTCAATGACTTGGAGAATTTCGGAATTACTTTGGTCGAAGATCGTTTGGTAGATGCTTAGGTTGCTTTCGAAAACCGGATTTTGGTGCACGTAAGCAATTTTCACCGACTGGTTAAGGGCTACTTGACCTGTATCCGGGATTTCCAATCCCATGATAATCTTCATCAGGGTAGACTTCCCTGCGCCGTTGATGCCCACGAGGGCAATTTTTTGTCCTTGGGCAATGCCAAAAGAGATATTGGAAAAAAGTTTGCGCTCCCCAAAGGCCTTGCTTAGATTTTCTACTGAAAGGTAATTCATGGCGCAAAAGTACGGGAAAAAAGGGGCTAAGAGAAATACGGTGGAAATACACTAGAAATAAACCGAGCAAGCTCGGTGAAATAGACCATTAAATAGGTCTTCATCTTTTTCACGGAGCTAGCCCGCCTGCCTACGGTAGGTAGGCCGCGGCGGGTATTTCAATTTTATTTCCATCGTATTTCCCTTTATTTTTTCACGGAGCCTGCCCGCCGCGGCGGGTATTTCCATTATATTTCTATTTCATTCTCTAAATCATGAAAACCATCCACGACATCCTCAAATTAGGGGATCCTAGACTCTACGAGGTGTGTACTCCTGTGCTTCGGGAGGAATTGGTAGAAGTGCCCGGTTGGATCCAGCAGCTCCACGAGGCCATGGAAGATGTGCGTCGGGTGTATGGCTTTGGAAGAGGAATAGCAGCCCCTCAGCTCGGCATCATGAAGCGCCTATTCTACCTTCAACTCGACCGTCCTTATGTGGTGATCAACCCCGAGTTGAAAGCATTGAGCGAGGAGGAGTTTGAGTTGTGGGATGACTGCATGAGCTTTCCCAACCTACTTGTACGGGTCAAGCGCCACCAGTCCCTCAGCCTCCACTACTTGGACGAGCATTGGCAACCGCAGGTGTGGAAGGTAGAAGCAGCCATTTCCGAACTCATCCAACACGAGTACGACCACCTTGACGGGGTGCTTTGCACGATGCGGGCTGTGGATGAGAAATCGTATCGGTGGAAGGAATGAGGGGAGAGCCAAGAGGCGAGAAGCAAGAGGCGAGATACCCGCCGCGGCGGGCAGGCAAACGAGACTAAATGCTGCTGGGCAAAAAAGCCTGCTTCTGACCTAAGATTAGTTGTCCCACTTCGAAATTCTTCAATCAGCATTCAGCGT
>JBIIGH010000259.1:0-3142 GCA_044236565.1 Algoriphagus sp.
TCTACGTAGACCTGTTTGATGGGGATGGCCTTCGCGTCGCTCAAAAAATTATTTACTTGGAAAATGGCCGAGGAGCTGGAGATTTTAACTTTCCTAGCTTTGGGAAGACAGGCACCTACCAACTCAAGGCCTACACCACCTGGATGCGCAATTTTGGAGAAGACTACTTTTTCACGCAGCAAGTGCAAGTAGTTGATGGGCTTGGTGGTACTTTTTTACCCAAAGTAGAAGTGCTCGACATTCGGGTAGAAAATGAAAAGGTGCGGTACAAATTGTCCCTCCTAGGGGTCAATGCAGCCGGTGAGCCCTTGAGCAATAAATCCATCAAGTTGCAGGCCATCGCGGGCGAGGATGAACTCTTCAGTCAAACCCTTCAATTGAATGCCCAAGGCATGACGGAATTTGGTTTTTCCATCCCCAATTCCCCCCATCCCTCCCAACACCTTGCCCTTTCTTTTGAAGAAAGCCCAGGTTACACCATCATTCAAAAAGTAAAGCTTCCCTACGCTTTGGAAGCTGCAGATATTCAATTTTTGCCAGAAGGGGGGAATTGGGTGATTGGAAAGAAATCAACGGTAGGCATTCGAGCGGTATTTCCAGACGGCAGCCCACTCCAGCTTCAAGGAAGTATAGCAGAGGAGGAAGGAACTCAGTTTACCACCAATGAAGCTGGCTTAGGGAAACTGGAGTTTACCCCCAAAAAATCCGATTATGTCGCCATCCTCCAAGACAGTACGCTTGGAGTAACGCGTAAAATTCCGCTGCCAAAAGCCTTGGAGAAAGGCCTCAGCATTCAAGTTCAAAATCCAAAAGACGGCACCTTCATCTCCGCAATTATCCAAGGCGAGGGCATTGCAGAAAAGCTCCTGCTGGTAAGCCATACCCGAGGATTGATCAACTACATGTCGGAAGGAGCCCTTACAAATGGAGTCTGGGGTGTACGCATCCCAAAGAAAACCCTTCCAAGTGGCATCCATACGATTGCCCTACTGGATCAGCAAGGTAGACCCCTAATGGAGCGACTCGTATTTGTTCAAAATAAGGATGAGTTGACCCTTGAGTTGTCCACTCCAAACGCATCCCTTCAACCCCGTGGAAAAGTAAACTTGGAGCTCAAGAGTTCGTTCCTTGATAGCATTGCGCCAGCAAACTTTTCCCTGTCGGTGGTCGATCTAGATCAAGTGGAGGATGAAAGTGATTTGCAAGGAACGCTCTTCTCTCACTTACTGCTAAGTAGTGACCTGAAGGGAACTGTCTATCGCCCTGGGTATTATTTTAGAAAAGACATTCCAAATGCAGCCGAGGAACTCGATTTGGTCCTGTTGACCCATGGCTGGACCCGATTTGATTGGGGGACTGTACTCCAAAACCAATTGCCTGATCAGGGATTTTACATCGAACAGGGAATTACCATTTCCGGGAAAATACAAGAACAAAGCCCTACCAAAAAAGGATTGGGAGGAGGAAAAATCACAGCCCTCGTTGGGGATGGAGTTGAACTTCTTTCCACGGAATATGGTCCAGATGGCAACTTCTTGTTGACCGATCTTCGGTACCAAGACTCCCTTGAAGTCACACTTACCGCAGAAGACCTTCGTGCTCGAAATTTTATAAACCTTGCTATTTCTGCGCCCAAACTACCATTTACTCAGCTGGGAGGCGTCTACCCAACCACTAGCGTTTGGCCGGAAGGATTGGCAGCAACTGTCCGCAAGCGGAACCTGATGCAAGAGGCCAATGGAGCCCTAATTGATAAAGAACTAGATGCAATCACCGTAGTGGCGGAGACCCTCCAGGAGGAGCAGACCCAAGCCCGTAAAATCTATGGAGAAGGCGATGCAGTGATCAAGCCAGAGGACATTCCAGGGGGTGAAGGATTTATCAATATTTTTCAGCTAATCCAAGGTCGTGTAGCCGGGGTACGCGTCACTTTTGATGGATTCAATGCCACCGTACAGATCCGAGGGGTAGGGTCTATTCAGGCTGGTACAGAACCGATGTATATGCTCAACAATGTACCAGTTGATGCATTCACGCTTCGTGGCATTAGTCCACGAGATGTGGAAAGTGTAGAGGTATTTAAGGACCCTGCTAGCACAGCACTATTTGGTGCTCAAGGAGGAAATGGAGTCATCGCCGTCTACACCAAGGCAGGCACAAGTATTTCCTACAACAGTGTTGGGGGCACCTTGGTGACCAAATACAGTGGCTATTCCACCACTCGAACCTTCTATAGCCCCAAATACGAGGAGAATTCTGCAGCCAATACCAAGCCAGACCAGCGTGCCACCTTGTATTGGAATCCACAGATCACCACCGATAGAGCAGGTAAAGCCAGCCTATCCTATTACAATTCTGAAACTGCAACACGACATTTGCTAATCCTAGAAGGCATAGACCAGCGAGGCAGGCTGGGCCGATTGGTCCAAGTGGTGGAATAATTTGGACTACAAAAGGGATTTGGTAGCTTCGTAAAAAATGCTGCTATGAAAAACTTACTGCTCCTGATTTTCCTGATTTTTGGATCATTCAACGTGCTACAAGCACAGGAACAAGGGGATTCCAGGCTTCATGTTTTGGGCCAATATGGCTTGAGATTGGACGAGCCAGGTATTGGACTTGGCTGGGAGTATTTTTTCGCTCCCAAATTTGGATTGATGCCCAGCTATACCCAAATATTCCCGGCGGTAGGCAGGTCGAGCAACTTTAGCGCCGACCTTCGCTACTACCTCTCTGAAGGCAAATCCCAGGTCTATGTGGTCAGTGGCTACAGCTTGACTACTGAAAATCCTCAACCCAATACAGCAGGCACTCGCAGAAATCTAAGCGGAGCAAATGTGGGCGTGGGTGCGGTCATACCCATCACCGACTGGGTGGGACTTAGTACCGAATTTAAGTTTCAAAGCCAAGGCATACAGCAAACCTACTTTCGCTTTGGCCTGCAATTCCCCCTTGGAAAATAAGGGCTAAATCTTGTCAACAGTTGACGGTCGACGGACCACACCATAGTACAATGTACCAAGTACGAAGTATGGATGCTAAACCCAGTCAGACAAGAACTCGGCTATGGACCGTGGACTATTGACGAATTGCAATTATCCTCTATTTCACCCCCAACTAACAAAGAAAAGGTTTGAAGTTC
>JBIIGH010000260.1:0-3123 GCA_044236565.1 Algoriphagus sp.
GGCATGAGCCTTACTTCAAATATGTCCAAGGCTGCTCAGAGTTACGGTACCGGCGGATCCATGGCTAGATTCACCTTGATGGATGGGCACCTGTTTGCAGTAGACGAAAGCACACTTCGTGTATTTGATGTCGAAAGCCCAGCCGAACCCAAGTTTCTTAAGCCCATCGAATTGGGATGGGGTATTGAAACCATCTTTCCGTTTGATCAAAAATTATTTATCGGTTCCAACCGGGGCATGCACATTTACGATGCCTCCACTCCGTCTGCTCCTACCCGATTGGCCGTATACGAGCACGTACTTTCCTGTGACCCAGTCGTAGTCAATGAAGACTATGCTTTTGTGACCCTGCGTAGTGGTAATTTTTGTGTCAATGGAGTCAACGAACTTCATGTCATTGACATCAAAAATCCATCCCAGCCCAAACTCATGAAGGCCTACCCCATGCTCAACCCACATGGATTGGGATTGGCAGAAAACTACCTCTATGTGGCAGAAGGCAAGCATGGACTCAAAAGTTTCAACGCTTCCGATGTGCTTTCCATCGACAAAAATCAGTTGGAATTCCTCCAATCCATGAAGTCGACAGATCTAATACCAGGACCCAAGTCTTTGATTGTCATCGGTACAGACGGGGTATGCCAGTACGATTACAGCAATCCCGCAAAACTCAAAAAGTTAAGTTGCATCCAAGTTAGCAACCCCATTGAAGTAAGCTAAAGGCATGAAAAAGAAGTTCCTTATTTTTATCGCCCTTTCTTTTGGTGTGCTTCATTCCTCGATGGCACAAACAAAAGCTTGGATGACTCAACTTGAACTGGGTCTGCTTGGCGGAAAAACGAAAGACCTGTGGGAAGAAAAAACGAACGAAAGAACCACACTTTCCTTTTCCGCCTTTCATGGCAAGGAGGTCATTCGAAATCAGAACCTTGGAGTTTTTGTTGGATTGGATGATTATCCGAGCATAACCCTAGTTCCTGTGGGAATCGGCTGGAGAGGATTTTTAGGGCAAAAGTCGAAACCCCAATTTTTTGGAAGCCTTGATCTGGGCTATGGATCCACGGTTCTAGAACAAGTGGAGCGAACAGAATGGTCAAGCACTTGGCACGAATCTGGACTAGTATTTCGCCCAGCAGCAGGGATAAAACTTCCTGCCAAAAAAGGGAAATGGGCACTTACTGGAAGTATAGGATACAAAAGACAGCCAACCTATTTTTATGAAGGTAGCCATAGCCAACCCGAGACAAGGCCAAAGATTCCTCTTTTTCGTACCCGAAAAGCACTTCCAGAGGGATTTAGCTCCTTAAACTCGACTTCTACCTTGTACCATAGCCTGAGTTTCCAACTGGGGATTCTTTTTTAGATTATCCGAAATCCTACCAGTGGCCCAACTTTCCAATTTAAAACTGCGGATAATCGTTGACAGACGACAGTCCACGGTTGACAGCCCGCCTAATTGAACCGCATATTTTTCTGGTTAATCTTAAAAAAGCGGATGATCAGCTAAGATTAACCTTCTAGCGGAAGACTTTCAACGCTATCAACTTAAATCAAACTAAGTTTTTTAGAAAAAGAGTCTTTTGACCGACCAAAAAATGACGGCAAAGAGGAAAATCAAAATGGAAATCTTGTTGATCCCATGCATCATCCGCAAGTTGATGTTGGTGGGAGCATTTGGGTCCGGCTTTTTGAATACCCGCAGAAAATAATTCCCTACTTCACCCAATTTGAAAAACTCCTTTACTTGATTCTTTTCTGACATGAGAACTTCAATTTAATGGATAACCAACAGGAACGAAATTAAGTTTATTCCTTCCCAACTGGAAGCATTGTTTTTTAGATCGTTTCCGGTTCGAGCCACTTGCCATCCTCTCGGATGATGTTAATCAATTCGTCCACTGCTTTTTCGGAGGCTACGGAGCGCTTCACCACTTCTTTACCCTTGTACAAGGTGATTTTTCCTTTGCCGGAACCTACATAACCATAATCCGCATCGGCCATCTCTCCTGGTCCGTTGACGATACAACCCATGATACCAATTTTTACCCCTTTCAAGTGATCGGTACGCTTGCGAATCATGGCCGTAGTCTCTTGCAGGTCAAAAAGCGTACGCCCACAAGAAGGACAAGAAATGTATTCCGTCTTGGACATGCGGGTGCGTGCTGCTTGAAGTACTCCAAAACTCACCGAGTTGTGCAGTTTGATCTGCTCCAACAATTCACCCCGACTAGCCTGAGATTCTTGAGGTAAGGAAATAAAGATCCCATCCCCCTGTCCATCCACCAATAGCCCGCCCACATCGGTAGCCGCATGGAGCATCGTCTGGTCTGCATCCTGGACGGGGTAACTTACTTTTACTACCACAGGCACCGCACAGTTGGCCAAAAGAAGGTCCACAAAAGCCCTTCTCACAGCTGGAAGCGAATGAGCATTCGAGGTATGCAAAATGAGCACGGTGTCTTTTCTAGCACGAACTAGTGTAATCGCATCCTGTATTTCCAGATCGGAAACCTCAAGGAAATTTAGTTCCGGGTGAAAATGAGTCGCTCCCCTAAATTCTGAGAGCTGATACAGTGGGAACTTATTCTGTTGGTCTGCTACTTTTTCCCAAATCGAAAAATTCTGAATCTCCTTCATCCCATTGGGGAGCATAAAGGGAATGGAATGATTTCCTGAATAAATAAAGTCACAGCCCAAGTCATTCATCTTCCACTTGTCCAACTCAGGAAGGTAAAAATGCCCTACGGCTTTCATTTCCCGATCAGTCACTTGTTGGAGCTGTGAAATATCTGCGATCACTCGCGGCACATTCTGTCCCCCAAAATTATAGATTTCAGTCGCCTGTCTTTTGCTGTAATCAAAAGGAGTGATCGGATATTCGGAGATGGGAGCAATAGGCGCATGCGCAGCTCGGTGTGTGTACCGATCGATCAATGCTCGGGCTACAGGCGCTTCAAACTCGGGATCTTCAGTCAAGGAAACGCGCACGGTATCTCCCAAACCATCCTCTAGCAAGGTGCCAATGCCTACTGCGGACTTGATTCTGCCATCCTCTGCCTCACCCGCTTCGGTCACACCCAAGTGCAAAGGATAAGGTTTAAATCCTCCCTCGTTTAGCTTTTG
>JBIIGH010000052.1:0-11956 GCA_044236565.1 Algoriphagus sp.
CTCCAGCTACCGACCACTCGAAATCCTAATCATCAATGACGGCTCCACGGACAATTCCTTGGCACTTGCCGAGGAACTGGAAACCCAGCATCCGGAAGTTCGGGTGCTTGACCAAGCCAATGCCGGTGTCACCAAAGCCCGAAATACAGGCATCGCTGCTGCCAAAGGGGAATATATTTTGCCCTTGGACGGAGACGACCTGATAGCGCCTGCCTACATCGAACAGGGTTTGGCTATACTAGCTACTCGCCCAGAAGTCAAGGTGGTCTACTGCCAAGCTGAAAAATTTACCGAAACAACCCGCAAGCCTTGGAAATTAAAACCCTTTAGCCTACAGCAATTAGCCAAAGACAACATGATTTTTGTGTCTGCCCTTTTCCGAAAAGCCGATGCACTAGCCGTGGGAGGATTTTCAGAAGACATGCAACTGGGACGAGAGGATTGGGAATTTTGGATCAAGCTCCTCAAAAATGGAGGAGAGGTAGTTCAACTTCCCTTGGTTGGCTTCTTTTACCGACTTACGCCTACAAGCAAACGAAAAAAAACAGGAGGAACGACCTTCAAAAAGGCCCGTATCGCCTACCTCAATGCCAAGCATGCCGATTTTTTTGAGCGGGAACTGAATGGACCCCTACGGATTCAGCGCAGCTGGTCCAAACCCTACAATACGCTATTGAAACTTTTCAGGAAACTGTAAATTATGATTATCCGCAATCATGCCAGTAGTTCAGTTCTCCTATTTTTAAATGCGGATAATCGTTAACAGCTGACTGTCCACGGTCCACAGCTCACCTAATTGAACCTCTAACCTTTTTTCCTCTGGATAGGGGTGAAAAAGCGGATAATCACATTGTAAATTATTCTCCTTCTTCGCTCAAGGCTTACTCTACACTAAATCTGCTGTCAACCTTGGACCGTCGTCTGTTATTAACTATCCGATTTACAAAGCTTAATCAGCGAAAAGGAGGCCTGACTTGTATCAAATGTGCTGTCGACCGTGGACCGTTGACCGTTGACTCAAATCCTATCTAACCCCTTCCAAAACTTCAAAAAATAGTACTTCAACGGATTGCTGTACTTGAGCTGCTTCCAAGGACGACTTGCATGGGGGCGATGCCAAACGGGCGCGTGCATGAGCACTGTGTTTTTGAATCCTAGCTCCACCGATTTCTTGGAAATAAAGGTGTCGTACCAGTCTTTCGCCTCATCCAATCCCTTAAAATCGTAGGCTTGTAAAAATGCTGGAGAGAATAAGGTACAGCAAAAACTCAAGCTTCGCTGGGTGGCGATCACCGGCTCCTTGACCCCTTTAAATTTGAGGTAGGGGAAATTAACCAACCCTTTTTCATCCACAGTAACCGATCCAATCAAGCCCGAGGTAGGATCGGCTATCATCTGCTTCAAAAGGGTTTCAATGGTGGTCGGTGTAATCACCACATCCGATTCCACCACCAAAAGCGGAATCCCTGCCTCCACAGCTTGCTGTTGGGCCAGTTGCAGCACCAACTTGTAGTTGGGCGAAGGATGATCCGTCAAGTCCTCGATATGAATCAGCTCATAGCCCAGTTCCTCCCGGTGCTTTTCCAAACTGTCCTTGGTTTCCGCGGTACTGAAGTCGTTAAAGATGACATGCTTCACCCTCACCGAAGAAGCAGCAATCGCCCGCGCAGTATCCAGCGTGGTTTCGATCGCATTTTTTACGGGAGTGATGACAAGTACCTGAGCCATGGGCTGGAGGGTTGTGAAGGTGGGTAAATTAGAACTCCCTGCTCAGTAGGCTTGCTGCTGAGCAGGGAGAAAGGAGGCTTAAGCCAGCTCTCCCAAGGCTTTTTTCAAGCGCTTCATCGCTTCAATCAAGTCTGCTTCAGAGGCTGCATAAGAAATGCGCACACAATTGTCTGCTCCAAAAGCAGAACCCGTCACTAGAGAAACGTTGGCAATGGCAAGCAAGTAGATGCAGAGCTCATCCGCATTGTTTACCTGATGTCCATGTGCTGACTTGCCAAAGAAGGCTGTGACATCTGGGAAGAAGTAAAAGGCTCCCTCAGGAACATGCGTCTTGATGCCTGGGATATCTCTGAGCAGACCCAACATCAAATCTCGACGCTTCAAGTACTGAACGGCCATTTCTTGAGAAGGACCCTGATCTCCTGCGATACCAGCCAATGCTGCACGCTGGGCGATACCCGTATTGCCTGAGGTAAACTGTCCCTGCATTTTTTCAACAGCCTTCGAAACCTCCAAAGGAGCACAGATATACCCCACTCTCCAGCCCGTCATGGCATAGCCCTTGGAAAATCCATTGACTGTAATGGTACGATCAAACATGCCCGGTAGCGAAGCAATGCTGAAATTTTTACCCATGAAATTGATCAGTTCATAAATCTCATCTGCAATGACCATCACTCCCTCGTGCTTTTTGACCACGTTGGCAATGGCTTCCAATTCTTGCTGGGAGAATACTGATCCGGTTGGGTTGCAAGGAGAGGAATAGATGACTGCTTTTGTTTTGGAAGTAATTGCAGCTTCCAACTGTGCAGCTGAAGCTTTAAAATTGTTTTCAAGTGTGCCTTCAATCAATACAGGCACGCCTCCACACAACTTGATGATATCGGCATAGCTCACCCAATACGGTGAAAAAATAACTACCTCGTCCCCTTCATTGAGCAAGCACATGAAGGTATTGGCAATGGAATGCTTGGCGCCCACGGAAACCACAATGTGTTCCGCTTTCGCTTCTTGGATATTGTTTTCTTCTCGTAGCTTTTTGGCAATGGCTTCACGCAAATCCTGGTAGCCCGATACGGGAGGATAAGAAAAATATTTCCCCTCATCGATCGCATCTTTGGCCGCCTGCTGAATGTGCTTTGGCGTCTTGAAATCAGGTTCTCCCAAGCTCAAACTGATGATGTCAATTCCTTGAGCTTTAAGTTCTCTGGCTTTTTTAGCCATGGCCAAGGTGGCCGACTCTTCCATTTGAAGTACGCGATCGGATAAAATAGAATTCATAAGAATTTAGGGTTTGGTAGCAAGAGTTCAAAAGTAGGCAGAAGATTATAATTAATAAACAATCGATAAGATTTGATCTCGAAATGTTACTTTTGAAGGTACTAAAACTAGCCCACCAGCCGTTTGTATTCTGAAATGAAACTGCTTTCTCTTTTTCTACTTTTCTTCTTGGCAGGGACCAATTTCCTTCAGGCGCAAACCGTCACCAAAGACCAAAAAGCAAAGGAAGACTCCACTGGCTTGATTAGTTCCTTTTTGCTCCCTACCGTAGCACCACTGCTCCTCTTTGATGAAGAAAAAGTAAAAGAAGCCAAGAAGGAAAAGAAAAAAAAGACTCGGAAAAACACCTTTTTTGGTGTAAAAACTAGAAAAGGAAGCACCCGTAGAAGTCTTCGAGGCCAAGAGTACCTCGAACTTTTTTACTACACAAATGCCTCTTGGAAAAGCAATCCTTACCTCCGAGATCGGTATTGGTACGATACGAAGGAGCGGACCATCCGAACCCAGGGATTTGTAGAAGGGCAAGGCTTCTTGCTTCATGGACCTTACCAGCGCTTGGTCAACCAAATTGTAGTGGAACGGGGCATGTTTTATTACGGCACCAAGCACCAAACTTGGCTTACCTTTGATGGAGACAATGTCCTGCAAGACAAAGCCCACTACGAAGAAGGCTGGGCTAGGGAATCACGAATCACCTATTTCAACACTGCCAATAAGGCCATTGAAAAATTGATACCGATCCAATACGGATTGGCGGAAGGCAACTTCTACCACTTTTATGAAAACCAGCAGGTAGCAGTGACCGGGGAATACCGATTTGGGGAAAAGGTAGGGTTGTGGACCGAATATTGGAACACCAATACTACCCAAGCCATTCGAAAGCGGGAAATCCAGTACCAAGAAAATCCCTACACCAAAAACTTCCGCCCCTACATCCGGGCAGAATGGGACAAGGAAGGCAAGCTGATCTACCGAAGAGATCCCTGAAACTTCCCTCTGGGGAGATCAATAAAAGGCATCCTCAAACTGTCTAAAGTGAAGAGCCCCCTTGGAATCTTTGTAGACCCCTACGATATCAAAGCGGATATCCCGGTGCCAATCCTTTTGGTAGATGTACTGGTCCGCAGCCTTCACCAGCAATCGCTTTTTGGTGCCATCCACAAACTCCTCGGCATAGCCAAAGCCAGTACCCGTCCTGAATTTGACTTCGATAAATACCAAGAGCCCTTGGTGGGTCATGATGAGATCTATTTCGGCATGTTGGTGTCGGTAGTTCGCTTCAAGCAAGGTGTAGCCCTTACTTTCAAGCCATTTGGCGGCTTCCTGTTCCGCGACTCTTCCTGAATCATTGTGTGCTGCCATGGGAATTATTGGTTAATTTTGAAAAGTGAAATGGCCTACCCAGATGGGTCTAAAAAATGCTTAAAAAACGACAATGAAGGAAGATACAAAAAAAACGGTAGCATTTCGTGATCTGGGCAGCATGGATTACCAGGAAGCTTGGACCTACCAGGAGAACTTATTTGCAGACATTGTCTCCAAAAAAATACAAAACCGAAACCTTCCCGAGGACCAACAAATCACCACGCCCAACTACCTCTTATTTGTCGAGCATCCGCATGTGTACACCCTTGGGAAAAGCGGCAAACCTGAGCATCTCCTGCTAGACGAGACCGGTCTGGCATCCCAAGCCGCCACCTACTACAAAATCAATCGCGGGGGAGACATAACCTACCATGGCCCCGGGCAATTGGTGGGCTATCCCATCCTGGATTTGGATCATTTCTTTACGGACATCCACCGTTATCTGCGGTATTTGGAAGAAGCCATCATCCTCACCCTTGCAGAATACGGCGTACCGGCAGGTCGAATCGATGGGCTTACAGGCGTTTGGCTGGATTACGACACGGGAAAGAACCCACGAAAAATCTGTGCCTTGGGCGTAAAGTCCAGCCGATGGGTGACCATGCATGGATTTGCCTTCAACGTAAACGTGGACCTCTCCTACTTCGGACACATCGTCCCTTGCGGGATCGACGACAAAGCGGTGACCTCACTCCACCTGGAGTTGGGCCGCCCTGTAGCAGTGGCAGAGGTCAAGGAAAAGGTAAAAAAACACCTCGCAGCACTTTTTGGAATGAACTTGATAGAATCCGAATGAAAAAAGACATTGACTTTGCTCCGGTCACCGGAGTGAAAATAGCCATTGCGAAAGAAGAAAAAGAAGGGGGCACGGAGTGGGCCGTCTACCTGATCAACTACAACCTCATCGAACTCACCACCGTGATGATTACCTCCCAAGGCTATGGTCATTTGGAGGGAGAGCTTCGCAAAACCTCCACCCTTCGACACCTAATCGAGGAGCTGGGCGCAGATTCCGTGGCACGGATTGAACCCATCGATCCCGCTGTGTTTTCATTGACCAATGAGTTTTGGGTGAGCTACTACATTCTGGACAAGATTTTTGATAAAAAGTTTATCTTTACTCCAGGCAGTTTTGACCCTGCCCACCTCCGAATGATTCCAGAATTGGGTTTGGAGGGAATACTCCACACCTAATTTTTAGATCATGACCCCATTTTTTGAACAGCTCAGCAACATTTTATTTTTAGACATTGAAACAGCCTCGGCTACTGAATCCTTTGCGGAGCTCGACTCTCGGCTGCAACCTGAATGGATCCGAAAAGAGCGCCTCATTCGGAGAGAAAGTGTGTTGGAACCCGGCGAACTTTTCTTTGACAGGGCAGGCATTCATGCTGAGTTTGGCAAGGTGATTTGTGTTGGCGTAGGCTTTTTTCAAGCCAAAAAGAAGGAGAAAAAGCACTACTTCCGTTCAAAAGTTTTTGCTCAGGAAGAGGAAAAGGAAACTCTTTTGGAGTTAAAAGCCTTATTAGAAAAGAAAAAGTGGATTCTCTGTGCCCACAACGGCAAAGAGTTTGACTTTCCATACCTCTGCCGCCGCATGCTGATTCAAGGCATCTCCTTACCTGAGCCCCTGCAGTTGGCTGGCAAAAAACCCTGGGAAATCCGGCACCTGGATACCATGGAGCTCTGGCGATTTGGCGACTACAAATACTACACTCGCTTGGAGCTGTTGGCCGCTGCTTTTGGAATCCCAAGTTCCAAGGAAGGCATCGATGGGAGCGAAGTCAATCCCACCTACTACCGAGAAAAAGACCTTGAAAAAATCAAAAATTACTGCCTTCGTGACGTGGAAGTTACTGCCAAAATCTTTTTGGCCATGAACCCACAAACGGAACCCAGCGACATCGAAATCGAATACCCTGAATCGTAACAAAAAGAACATCTCTTCAAATTTTCAGGTCAAACAAAACTTTATACCTTAGAACAAACAAAGCCCTCATGGGAAGAAAATCCGATCGAAAAAATTCCAAAAAAAGCCATTCAAACCCGAAAGGGACCAATGATTCTGCTTCTTTAGCACGCAAACTTCTTCAATTTTTAGATGCCAACTTTGGCCAGGAATTCAGTGCCAAACAGCTGATCAAACACTTAGAAATTCGCGATTCTTTGAATAAAGGAGGCGTGGAGCCCGTGCTCTTCCAGCTTGTCGCCGATGGGAAAATTTCCCGTAGCCCGCGCAACTTTTTTTCCTCTACCCGAGACCCAGAATACATCACGGGCACGGTAGATTTTGTCAATCCCCGCTTTGCCTTTATCATCCCCGACCAAGCAGATGTCGTGGAAGGAGATATTTTAGTGAAAGATGCAGACCTCAAGCATGCGCTTGATGGAGATAAAGTTCGCGTGATGGTATTCCCTGTCAAAGGAAAGACCGGAAGAACAGAAGGTCGCGTATTGGAAATCGTCGAGCGCAACCGCGATGAATTTGTGGGCAGAGTAGAAATCTCCCCTCGCTTTGCCTTTGTAGTGCCCGACTTCAAAAAAATGCACAAAGACATCTTTGTCCATCGTGGCGAACTCATGGGTGCCGAGCACAATGAAAAAGTGATCGTCAAATTGACCGATTGGCGAGAGGACGACAAAAACCCTACCGGAAAAGTCATTCGCGTACTCGGAAAAGCAGGACTCCATGAGGTGGAAATCCACTCCATCATGGCTGAATTTGGCCTTCCATTCGAATACGAGAAGGAAGCAGATGCCGAAGCCAATGCCATTCCAGAAGAGATTTCTTCAAAAGAAATTAAGGCTCGAAAAGATTTCCGAGACGTATTGACCTTCACCATTGACCCAGCAGATGCCAAGGACTTTGACGATGCGATTTCGTATCGCAAGCTGGAGAATGGCAACCACGAAATCGGGGTGCATATCGCTGATGTAACGCATTATGTGAAGGCTAAAACTGCCCTAGAAAAAGAAGCCTACAACCGAGCCACCTCCGTCTACCTCGTAGACCGAACCATCCCCATGCTGCCCGAGCGCTTGAGTAATGGGCTTTGTTCTTTGCGACCGCACGAGGACAAACTCACCTTTGCCTGCGTATTTGAAGTAGATCCTCAAGCCAAGGTGGTCAACCATTGGATCGGTCGTACGATCATCCACTCTAATCGCCGCTTTGCCTACGAAGAAGCTCAGGAATGCATCGATACCCAGTCTGGGGATCACTTCCAGGAGTTGACCCTACTGAACAACCTGGCCAAAAAAGTGCGGAAACTGCGCTTTGACCAGGGTGCAGTCAACTTTGAAACGGTAGAAGTGAAGTTTAAGCTCGATGAAAAAGGCACTCCACTGGGCCTATTTGTAAAGGAGCGCAAAGACATTCACAAGCTCATCGAAGAGTTTATGCTACTGGCCAACAAGTATGTGGCTGAATTCATTTACCGCAAAAATCAGGGCATGGACACCTTTGTGTACCGAACCCACGATAGCCCCGATTTGGATCGATTGGAGACCTTTTCTGGCTTTGCGAAGCGATTTGGGCATCAAATGGACACCACCCAGCCACAGAAAATCTCTGCTGCACTCAACAAACTGATGGATGAGATTCAGGGCAAGCCCGAGCAGAATGTCTTGGAGCAACTTGCGATTCGTAGCATGGCCAAGGCCAAGTACACCACGGAGCCCAAGGGGCACTTTGGACTTGCCTTTGCACACTACACCCACTTTACCTCTCCCATCCGCAGGTATCCGGACATGATGGTGCACCGATTGCTGGAGCACTACCTCGAGGGAGGAAAATCTCCCGAAGCCAATTCCTGGGAACAAAAATGCCTCCACTCCTCCGAGCGGGAAAAACGAGCGGCAGATGCCGAGCGTGCTTCCATCAAATACAAGCAAGTGGAGTTCATGTCCCTTGCTGAGGCGCGAGACTACGATGGAATTGTCAGTGGCGTAACCGAATGGGGCGTATTCGTTGAAATCACTGAAACCAAGTGTGAAGGCATGATTCGTGTCCAAGACATGAACGACGATTACTACGATTTTGACGAGCGCAACATGCGCTTGATTGGATCGAAAACAAAAAAAATGATCACTTTAGGAGACAAAGTACTGGTTCGGGTAGTTAACACAGATATCGACCGAAGAACCATCGATTTGGAATTTGCAGACCATGACAGAAAAAAATCTCGTCCACGAGCTTTTAACTAAGCTAGAAGAACACATCAGCGGCCACTCATTTGGCGCGTCTCCCGCAGAATTGTACGATCCCATCACCTACATCATGAGCTTGGGGGGGAAACGCATTCGCCCCCTACTCTCACTGCTGGCTTATGGCATGTATGGCAAAAATCCCGAGGAGATTCTGAGTCAGTCCGCTGCAATCGAAGTATTTCACAACTTCACCCTCATGCATGACGACATCATGGATCAGGCGCCACTTCGACGAGGAAAGCCTACGGTTCATGAAAAATGGAATGCCAACATCGCCATTCTCTCTGGAGATGTAATGCTGGTTCGTGCCTACGACTTGCTCCTTCCAAGTCCTTCAGCGCTATTGCCTGAGGTCATTCGACTTTTCAATAAAACAGCTGCCGAAGTATGCGAAGGTCAGCAGTTGGACATGAATTTTGAAGGCTATGAAACGGTATCTGAAGAAGCATACATCGAAATGATTCGACTGAAAACTGCCGTGCTGCTAGGGCTTGCCCTTCAACTCGGAGCGCTTTTGGCAGGAGCTTCCAAGGAGGATGTAGACCGGATCTATGCATTTGGAGTGAATATTGGCGTAGGCTTTCAACTTCAAGATGACTTATTGGATGTCTATGCAGACCAAGCCAAATTTGGCAAGCAGGTGGGCGGGGATATCATCTCCAACAAGAAAACCTTCCTACTGCTTAAGGCCCTTGAGCTAGCCAAAGGAAAAGAGCAGCAGGAATTGCAGCATTGGCTGGGATTGAAAGATTTTGATAAGGCTCTGAAAGTTGCTGCTGTCAAAGCAATCTACGAACAGCTAGGCATCCGCTCCTTGACCGAACAGAAGATGCAGACTTATTTTAAGGAGGGTTTTAGACAACTTGAAGGGCTACAGATCACGAATGAAACCTATTCTCAAGCCTTGCTAGCGGTGACTCAAGAACTCATGCATCGCGAAAAATAAGTAGATGGATTACTCCCTGACCACCATCCTCATCGGGATTACGGCCCTTTCGAGCATCATCGCCTTCAATCGACCTGCCTTACTGGATCGCTGGATGTTTATTCCTTACCGAATCAAACAACGAAACCAGTGGGATCGATTTATCCTTTCCGGATTTATCCATAAGGATTACATGCACCTCTTGTTCAATATGTTTACCTTCTACTTTTTTGGAGGGGTCGTGGAACGCTTCTTTAAGTTTCAATTTGGGCTGGAGTTGGGCGGATTGATCTTCCTTGGGTTTTACCTTATCGCCATAGTGCTTGCAGATATTCCTACTTACCTCAAAGAGCAGGGCAATAGCTATTACAGAGCCCTCGGCGCTTCGGGAGGCACCTCTGCCACTGTATTTGCCAGCATCATCCTGATGCCCTTATCAGACATTTGTCTTTTTGGATTGCTCTGCCTCCCTGGTTTCTTATTGGGTGGATTTTTTCTGATCTATTCCTATGTCAAAGGGCAGCAGGGACAGGACAACATCAACCACGATGCGCACCTCTATGGAGCCATTTTTGGAATAGTCTCTATTCTCCTGCTATCTCCCGGTAGTGCAGGGATGTTTTTGGAGCAGATTCTTTCCTATCGACCGTTCTAAAAAAAAATGGGCCCCGCGATGCGGGACCCATTTGCTTACTTTTTCTTTTCAAGCTTGGTCTTCATTTCTTCGATATTCAAGACTCGGGAGATTTGTTCCCGTTCCAGCTTTCGGAAGCGTGCGAGCTGCACATCAATTTGTGTGGTGAGCTCTTTGCGCACTTCTTCTGAAGAGTCGGTTGGACGATAGTCTCCACTACCCACCACACTGGTCAAGTGGGCCAACTTGTTGTTGAGTCGAATAGGGAAGTTAAGCGGATCCTGACCGCTTCGGTTTTGGGTTTGGTACAGGGTCTCTTCAATCTCCTGCATTTCAGCTTTGATCTGAGCAAGATTCTCAGGCTTGGTTGTCAACGAATCCAATTCAGAGCGGTAAATACGAATCAACTTGATCGCCTGGTGCGTTTCGGTGATTTTGTCACGTACAGCCAACAAGTAATTGTACTGCGCTTCCAAGTCCTCTTGGGTAGATTCGTAGCGTGGATCCGCAAGCACCTTGAAAGATTGCTCTTGGGACTGACCGTCTACAGTCATTCGAACCTTGTAAGTACCTGGAACTACCTTAGGTCCACGTAGGCTTGCTGCCCATAGGATCATTCCATCAAATCCTTCTGCATTTTCACCGCGTAGGTTCCAGTTGAATTCTCCTGCACCCACTTTCGGATTGATGGTTTCGCCATTTCCTGCTTTGGTAGAGAACACACGGATGAGTTGGTTTTTAGCATTGAAGAATTCAATTTTCATCTCAGTGGCTGGCTTTTCCTTGAGGAAGTAATACACCAATACGCCTCCTGGACGGTTACTTCCATCCGTCAAGCTCTTTCGTCTCATGCCGTCGATGCGGTAGGAGTCTTGAGGCTTGTAGAGGTGAAATGCTTTGTTTTCCAATCCAGCCTCTGCTTGGTGCAGAACTGTAAGGTCATCAATAATCCAGAACGATCTTCCTTGGGTAGCTGCGATGAGGTTGTTCTCCTTGATCGCCAAATCCGTAATCGGCACAATGGGTAGGTTCAACTGCAGGGAATGCCAGCTTGCTCCATCATCTTTGGAATAGTACATACCGGTTTCGGTACCTGCGTAGAGCATCCCTTTTTTGGCAGGATCAGCTCTTACCACGCGGGTAAAATGCTCGGCATCAATTCCTGAAACTATCTTGGTCCAGGTTTTTCCATAGTCCTTGGTCTTGTAGAGGTAAGGAGCATAGTTGCCAGTCTTGTAGCCTGTTGCTGCAAAGTAGGCCTCCCCAGCTGCAAATGGGCTTGCTTCAATGGAGTTGATTTGAAGCCACTCCGGCAGGTCTTTAGGAGTTACATTCTGCCAGGTTTTGCCATTGTCAGTGGTCACATGCACCAATCCATCATCTGATCCTGCCCAGATTACTCCTTTGGTAATCGGAGATTCCGCAGCGGTAAAGATTGTGGCATAGTACTCGACGGAGGTATTGTCCTTGGTGATCGGACCTCCTGAAGGGCCGAGTTTGCTCTTGTCATTTCGGGTCAAGTCCGGAGAGAATACCTCCCAGGTTTGGCCTTCGTTGGAGGAGCGGTGAAATTGGTTACTGGTCGTGTAAAGCAATTTTGGATCGTGAGGAGAAAAGAAAATAGGGAAGTTCCACTGGAATCGGTACTTCATGCCCTCGGCTCCATGTCCCATGGGATTATCAGGCCATACATTGACAGTTCGGGAAGTTCCATTTCTATGGTTTTCACGAGTAAGTAGACCTCCATAAGAGCCGCCATACACGATGTCACTATTCGTAGGATCTGGAGCAATCCAGCCAGACTCCCCACCAGC
>JBIIGH010000053.1:0-11890 GCA_044236565.1 Algoriphagus sp.
CACCAATTGCGCGTGATGAGTTTCCGACTCCATTCCATGGCTGACCAGGGATCCATCCCACCAAAAATGCCCATTTGAATTGCGAACAAGTACCCAACTCCAAGGTATATGCCGGGCAAAATCAATGCAATCAAACCCAAGGCTATGATCACCTGGCTGAGCAAGGAAATAATAACCGAAGGAATCCAAAAGCGAAAACCTGTAAAAAAATCAGGGTAAACCACTTCCTCTCCACGACTCATCTTATTGGCCACCAAGTAAAAACCCGCATACATCGGAGGGGCAAGCAAGGTACTGTAGACGATCATGTATGCCTGCGCATAAATCACCACCATGCCTTGAATGGAGAGAATCAACAGCATGTACATGGAAAAGAAAAACGGATGCATCTTGTAGAGCTCCCAGGCTCGTACAAAAGCAGCCTTAATATCTATCGCTACAGGTACCGTAAGCAGGCGATCTACTTTCATTTATTTGCTAAAAGCCTCCAGGATATCGTGCTTGGTGATAATGTGAATTTTGTCCGCTGTATCTCGAACCAAAACAGCTTTTTCCTTTTCTACCATGGAAGAAAGTACGTCTAGGGTAGAATCCAAAGCCACGAACTTCATGGAACCTTCCATCACCTCTGCAACCGTAGCATCTTTCAAAAGTGGATTATCAATAATCTTCGAAAGAAGCTTATTGTCTGTCAAACTCCCTACCACTTCTTCCCCATCCAAGACTGGAATCTGAGAAATACTTTTACCATTCATCAAGCCAATGGCTTCTTTCACCGTGTCAGATTTGTTCACCGAAAGGAGCTGGTACGTTCCACTTCGCTGCGCAATGATATCCCGAGCGGTGGAGTACGTCTTGTCTTCCAAAAATCCATGGTTACGCATCCATTCGTCATTGTACACCTTGCCCAAATAGCGGGTTCCATGATCTGGAAGAATAATCACCATCACATCTCCTTCTTGCAAGTGCTCCTTGGCATACTCCAAGGCTCCATGCACTGCAGATCCACAGGACCAGCCTACAAAAAGCCCTTCCTCACGTGCCAACCGACGCGTCATCACCGCAGCATCCTTGTCGGTTACCTTGATGAAGTGGTCAATCAAAGAAAAGTCAACGTTCTTTGGTAGGATATCTTCTCCAATTCCTTCAGTGAGGTAAGGATAGATTTCCTTTTCGTCAAAAATCCCCGTTTCCTTGTATTTCTTAAATACGGAACCGTAGGTATCCAATCCCACCGTGATCAGGTTAGGGTTTTGCTCTTTCAAAAACTTGGCTGTACCACACATGGAACCGCCAGTACCTACCCCCGCAGCATAGTGGGTGATTTTACCTTCCGTATCTTTCCAGATCTCTGGTCCAGTAGTCTCGTAATGCGCTTGGGCATTGGAGAGGTTGTCGTATTGGTTGGGGTAAAATGAATTCGGAATCTCTTTATTTAATCTTCGCGCTACGGAATAGTACGAACGGGGGTCCTCGGGAGTCACATTGGTGGGGCAAACGACTACTTCAGCACCTACAGCGCGAAGGATATCAATCTTTTCCTTGGACTGCTTGTCGGCCATTGTAAAAATACACTTGTAGCCCTTCGCAACAGCAGCCAATGCCAAGCCCATGCCCGTATTCCCAGAAGTTCCTTCAATCAAAGTTCCTCCTGGCTTCAATAGGCCAGCCTTCTCTGCATCCTCCACCATCTTTACCGCCATGCGGTCCTTCATCGAATTGCCTGGATTAAAGTATTCTACCTTAACCAAGACTTCTCCTTTGATACCTAGAGAAAGTTTGTTGAGGCGAATCATCGGGGTATTCCCGATTGTTTCGATAATGGAGTTGTAAATCATGGTGAGGTTATATTTGGATACCTCAAAAATAAATGAAATTCTCGGGTACAGACTATTCTAGGCTGCTTCCTGAAGAAAATTTTCCAACTAGACCTCAAACAAAACCATCAAGGTATTGATTTTGAGACCCTTTCGTAAAACTAAACTTACAACTCCTTAAATTCCAATCGCTTCAAAATATCCAAAGTGACATGGGTAAGAATAGCCGCCACAAAGCCTAAACCCAGCACTGCAGCCCCAAATCCATAAATAAACTTTCCCGTCACCCCGAATAGCACCCCAGAGAAAAATAAGGTAGGTACGATTCCAAAAACAACGATACCCCCAATCATCAAGGGCTTGATCAGGATTCGGTCCCAACCCTCATCCAATCCCACCTGCGGAATCAGGTTAACGCCAAGGCCAATCACGTAAGTGAAAATCAGCCCTATCGGAAATAGCAGAATCAACCAATAATTGTAGTCCCCAATCAATACGGAAGGAACAATCAGCAGCAAGGCAAAAATCAGCGTTTGCACGAGATCCAGCTTGATCATGTTCCAAAATTTCGAGGACCAACTCGCAGGAATTAAAATAAACCAAGGTTTCTTCAGGTCACCAATATTGGCCCTTCCAATGCCTGCCATGAAATAAAAGAAGAGCAAGAACAAGAGATAAAAGTAGAGCACCTGGTGCGAAAACCAGTCAAAGTGCCCCAAGCCTGCAAGTACAATTCCCAATACGGCCATTCCACCTGTATAAAGTCCAATCAGCGGGTGAAGATCCTGTCTGCTGCTCTGTACATAATTTCGCCAATAAAGGGCCTTGGCACCCAATCCAAATTCTGGAAGTGCCAATTGCTTTTTGGAATTAAGACTGTAGGCATCCTCGGTCACCTCTTTGGTTCCTTTTGCCTTTTCCAGACGATCTTCATTGTTCTGGGTTGCCTCCAAAACATCCTCGTAATAATGCCCAGAATATTGAATCACCAACTTGACGACTGCATAATAGGTGATCCCATACAGCAGCAGGTAGGTGGTGGACAAGATCCAATTCCCTTCCAAGAAATAGGACATCATTCCCCGGCTCCAACCGACTACTGGAAACAGATTAAACCAAGGGGAGCTAATCCAAGCAAACATGCCTTCCCAAAATACGGGAGCTAAAAATCCTGGAATCAAAATAAGCAAGCTCAGCGCTATACCCAAAAGTAATACTCCTACGCGTAACTGCTCCAAAATACCAAATCGGGTATGCAGGGTATAGATCAAAAACCGCAGCGGAAAAATTAAAAAGAAGTAAAGCGCAAAGCCAAATAGCAAAAACAGCCCTCCCAAAACATCCAAATCAAATTCACTCGCCAGTTGACCTCCACTGTAGACCAAGAAAATCATGGATCCACCCAAGGCAGGCAAAATGGAACGGGCCATGTAATACAGCAATAAATTTTCGGGTTTGACCGGGGCAGTGAACAATAGATTCACATCGGCCATCTTGAAAAAGGTAATGTTGTTTTTGGTAGCCCGGTACAACTGGAAAATAAAAAAAATCAGTGCCAAGAGCGTCAAACCTCCAATAATATTCTGCTGTGTAACATCCACCTCACCCGCAGCGTCCATATTCACATTGGAAGCTACTTTCTGAGAACCTGCAATTCCCTTGGAATACATAAAAACGAAATATCCCGCGGCAATTCCATAGGGAATCAAGCGCAGCGGATTCCGTAGAATCAACAGCAGGTTATTGATGAAAATCAAAAAATCCTTTTTCAGGAGTAGGCGAACCTCATTCATCTTTGGTCAATTCTAAAAACAAGTCCTCTAAACTCAACCCAGATCCAGATTCAGCCTGCAACTTCAAGTTTGCAATGCTGTCGTTGCCAATGATCTCGCCCTCTTTCATGATCATAATTCGATCCGCAATCGACTCAAGCCCTTCAATCAAATGGGTAGAAACCAAGATGGTTTTTCCCTGATCCTTTAAGGTTTTGAATAGATTCTTGGTATTCTTAATTGCTTTGGGATCCAAGCCAATCATGGGCTCATCAAAAAATAGGAGTTTCGGATCTGGAAGCAAGGCACAGCAGATGGACACTTTTTGACGCATCCCTTTGGACAGGTCTCTACCCAATTTCTTCTGCTTGTCCTCCAATTCATACATTTCCAACAATTCCAAGGCTCTGTGCTTCCATTCTTTCACGCCATAAGCCTGCGCCACAAATTGCATGTGTTCCCAAATAGTCAGCAAATCATATACATAGGGGGTTTCAGGAATGTAGCTAAACAACTTTTTGGCTTCTACTGACAGGTGATCGTAGCCGCCAATCTGAATTTCTCCCGCTGTTTTGCGAAGCAAACCCACAATGCATTTCATCGTGGTACTTTTCCCTGCTCCATTGGGGCCCAACAAGCCTACCACTTCCCCCCCATCGAGGTGAAAACTCACCTCTTTGACGGCAGTTTGCTTATTGTATACTTTGGTGAGTTGCGTGACCGTTAACATTTTCCTAGTTTTTGCATGGCGTAATACACCCTTATTTGGCTTACATCAAAAAACGAAGTACGGCAAATTTTGGTTACAAACGGAAGGTTCAAACCTTAAAATTAAAAGGACTAAGCCCGATCGATAAAACTCCAGCCATCCCTGCTTGTGTTTTTTGGAACTCTTTTTGTACGCAATGCACTGTCTCTTCGTTAGACTCACAAGCAACTTTAAACTGAACCAGCCCATGAAAAAAATTGCACTTGCCCTTATCCTCCTTTTTTTAGTTCAAGTAAGCTATGCACAACAAAAGGGTCGATTCCGATTTTCGACAGACCTAGGAGTGGCAATTCCCAAAGACGGAGGTATTGGAGCATTGTTAAACTTAGAGCCTCAATTCTTAGTCAGAGACAACTTGGCCTTTGGAATGCGTTTTGGAGTGGCTGGACTTGCAAAAGATGTCACCTACTTCAACATGCAGAAAAAATACCAAGGTGAGGTAGGCGCTAATGTTTCAGTAGCAGGAACGATCACCCATTTTTTCAATAGCGGAAAATCCAATGTTGCTCCTTATCTGGGCGCTGGATTTGGCTATTTCGCCCTAAGTGCTGTGGAAATAGATCAGTCCATTGCTCCCACCGAGATCGGCAATTTGGAAGCGGACTTTGCATGGGCTCCGATAGTTCGTGCTGGAGCAGAGCTTCGGAAATTTAGAATGGGCGTAGAATACAATTTTGTACCCAACAGAAACCTCCAAAATCTAAGTGGTGGATTTATCGGAGAAGCGATTAACCACTACGCTGGCTTTACGTTGGGGTACACCCTAGGTGGAGGCAAGTGGCAACATCCTCGTTTTTGAGGAATTTCTTTATCGTTTAGGAGAAAGGAAATAAAACCAGTCCAGTTTATCCTTTGGCTCCAGCCAAAAGATAAAGCACTGCCATGCGGACTGCCACCCCATTTTCGACTTGGTCAAGGATGATGGAATGCGAAGAGTCTGCCGCATCGGAACTCAATTCAACGCCTCTATTGATCGGGCCTGGGTGCATGACGACAATCTCCTTGTTGAGGCTATCCAGCAGCTTCTTATTGATACCGTAGTACAAGGAATACTCGCGAAGGCTCGGAAAATACTTGATTTGCTGCCGTTCCAATTGAATTCGAAGCACGTTGGCGACGTCGCACCATTCCAAGATCTTATGAAGGTCCAACTCCACCTTCACCCCAAGGCTTTCTATGTACTTCGGAATGAGCGTTACCGGTCCACATACACGAACTTCCGCACCTAGTTTTTGAAGGCAGAAAATATTGGAAAGCGCCACTCGAGAGTGAAGAATATCGCCGATGATCGCTATTTTTTTCCCAGTGAGGTCGCCCAACTTTTCCTGCATGGAAAAGGCATCCAAGAGTGCTTGCGTTGGATGCTCGTGCGTACCGTCTCCAGCATTAACCACATTGGCGGGTACATTTTTAGAGAGGAAATGCGGGGCTCCGGGGCTTGCATGGCGCATCACCACCATGTCCACCTTCATTGCCAAAATGTTATTTACCGTATCAACTAGGGTTTCCCCCTTCTTGACTGAGCTATTGGAAGAAGAAAAATTGACTACATCTGCACTGAGACGCTTCTCCGCAAGTTCAAAGGAGAGTCGGGTACGAGTCGAGTTTTCAAAAAAGATATTGGCAATGGTGATGTCACGAAGGGAAGGAACTTTCTTAATCGGTCGGTTGATCACCTCCTTAAAGTTGGTGGCGGTCTCCAGCACAAGTCGGATATCCGTCTCGCTGAGTTCTTTGATGCCTAAGAGGTGTCTGGTGCTGAGTTGCGACATAGTTAGCTCTTTACTTTCTCTGTGATCCAAATGGCATCCGCGGGATTTCCCTGAGCCACCCACTCTACCACTACATATTGACTATCTAGCGTATTGACTTTGACGCCGTAATAATCCGGCAAAATCGGGTAATCTCGGGTGAGTCTTCGATCAACCAAAACCATCAATTCCACTTTTTGGGGTCTTCCAAAGGCAATCATGGCATCCATTGCTGCGCGAACAGATCTGCCCTTGTACAATACGTCGTCGATGAGTACCACTTTTTTTCCCTCTACCAAAAAGTCGATTTTGGTTTCATTGGCCTTCAGTGGGAAGTCTCTTCTTCGGAAGTCGTCGCGGTGGAAAGTGGCATCTAAGTAGCCCGAAGGAACCGTCACTCCAGAAATCTCTTGGAGTAGTGCCACAATTTTGTCCAGAAGCAAGGTGCCTCTCGGCTGTAATCCCAAAAAAACCGTGTTTTCGAAATCGTCGTGATTTTCGATAAGTTGGTAGCAGAACCGCTTCAGTGTGATGTCAATCTGCTGCTGATCGAGGACTAGCCGTTTTTGCATGGATTAAATTTGCGGTAAATATAGAAAATAAACTAGTCTAAGTTGGCATTGGGCACATACAAATCGCCGTTCAACAGCAATTTCTGGATAAAAAACACTTCCCGTACTTCCTCTTTTTGTTGTTCGTTCGTAAAGCGAATTTTTTGCAAACCCGACAACACATAGTAGGGTCCATACCAATGCAGTAGTCGTAGCGATTCCAAATCGGTATATTGGATTTCTCCCTTCGTTTCGTCAAGCTCCAAGGGTATCGTTTGATTTTCAAGCAAGCGCTCCCCCTTTTTGAAGTAGTTGAGTTTGAGTTGATCATTGACGAGGTACAGATGAAATACATCCTCCCCTTGCGCCGAAACCTCCGCAAAAGGCTCCGGATAGGTCGTATTGACATCCTCGTAACGAGCGGAATTATCCCAAATGACCTGTCCTGTTTTTGCTACTTCCATAAAATGGGCCGATCGATAGGTGTATTCGGTGACCAAGGTGTAGGTTTGGATGGGTCCTCCTAGAGAATTGTAGGGATCCATGTAATAGGGAATGTACCCCATGCGGCTCGATCGATCGTAGCGGTAGCGCTGGGAAGGCAATGGAGGTGACACCGTACCTGGTCCACGGGAACTTGACACCGAAAATTGATCGAAATAGATCAAGTACCGATCCTCAAATTCCTTGACATCCCGAATGGCATAGGCATTGCGTATGGAAGGGATTTTTCCTTTTTCAAGTTGATCCGCAAGGATTTCTTCTTGCTTTACACGCTGTTTTTCGGGCAAATACGCGTAAAAATTGGGGAAATCAGCGAGGGTATACAAGCCTATATTTTGCTCGCCAAATTCATTGATCTGTGCCAAATACATACCCTTGTAGGAGTTTCGCACTTCTTTGCCATAGGCTCCAATCAGCGTTTGCTCGTACCCTGAACCTGCGAGAAGGAGTCCATCGAGGATTTCATCATCCGGATCACCTAAAGGAGCCACCTTGAGCTCGCGCAAAAGTATCCCCTGCAAGTCAAAAGTTAGGATAAACGTGTCCTGTGATTTGAATGGTCCTCTTCGACGAATGACCACCTCTAGGCCCTCTAGCTCGGGCAGCTTTAGGATCTGGACCACATGGGTTTCATTGCCATAAATTCCTTGCACGGTCTGGACTGTTTTCTCCTCCAAAGACAGAATCTGTACCACTGGCCGAGCGTCGGCATTGCCCATAAAAATAGCTTTCTTGTCCAGCACCAAAAACTCTACAAGGTCCATGGGGAGCAAATTGTCCGCCGCATACTCCACCCCTATCTGGGTGCTGAGATCTAGGTGCAAGACATATTTATCTGATGCAGCATCATCCCCCTTGGCAAACAATACATACAATTGATCCTCATCGGAATCATAGCCAATCATGTCAAAACCTGCTTTAATCTTGACCTCCTTGACACCATCGGATTGGAGTAGATCGGAAGTGAGGAAATATTCAAATACTAGATCTGCTGTCAAATTTCTCGCCTGAAAAGTGCGAAAAGCTACTAGGCCAGAAGGAATCCGAATCAATTCATAGATCGGCTCAAACGATTCTGCAGGCGTTTCCATCCGCTCTTTGAACTGCAGTTGAGCTGCTGCCGGAAAGGCAAAGAGCCCCAGAAATACGGCGAGTAGAAACCTGTTCATGTACTTAAGGAATGGATCAACTGATATGCAGCTTCACTTAGGGAATGGACAGATAGGCGGGACTGCTTGAGTAGGGAAATTTCAGCCAAGCTGGGCTCGGCCTGCAAGCGACTTAAAGTTACTGGGTTGGATAAGGGTTGAATCGCTTTGAGTTTCACAGCCACCCAAGCTTCATCCTGAGGATCAGGAAAGGACTCTTGGCTCACTTGCGCAAGGCCCACCAGCGCTTTTTCGGCACCCGAATGATACAGCAATACTAGGTCTCCAACCTGCATCAACTTTAAAAAATTTCTAGCCTGAAAATTCCGCACCCCATCCCAGGTATCCTCCCCTTTGCTTTTCAAATCATTCCAAGAATAGGTGCTGGGCTCCGTTTTTACGATCCAATACTGCATGCTACTTTCTTTACCTGTTAATTCCCTCCTTGTTTCAAGGAAAGTTAGTTCTAAGGCGTTTAAATTGAAACTATATTTGTCAACATTTGTGTTGAAAACCCGCTAAAAAATAAAAATTTTGGACCACAAGGCTATTTTAAACCGACTCAAGCTGTGCATTCAGCTTCTGGAACTTCACGAGGAAAATCCCTTTAAAATCAGAGGCTATCAAGGAGGATTGAATGCCTTGGAGCGTCTAGAAGGAGATTTGATGGAGCTAAGCGAGCAGGAACTGGCGCAGGTTCCTGGAATCGGAAAAAGTATCCTTGAGGCCATTCAATCCCTCAAGAGCAGCGGGAGCTTTTCCACGTTAGACGCACTGCTGGAGCAAACTCCCGCAGGCGTTTTGGAAATCCTGCAAGTGAAAGGCTTGGGTCCTAAAAAAGTACAGGTCTTGTGGAAGGAGCTTGGCATCACCTCCACACACGAGCTGATGGAAGCCTGCCAAAGTGGAAAAGTAGCCCAAACGAAGGGTTTTGGGGAGAAAACACAAGAAACCATCATTCAAAGCTTACTTTTCAAGGCTTCCACTTCCGGAAAATGGCTGTTTGCCGATATTGAAGAAACCATCGATTCCTTGGCCATTCAACTCCAACAACAACTTCCTGGAGCACAGGTGCGGGTAGTCGGGGATTTTGCCCGTCGCCTAGAAATTATTGCTGAGGGAGAATACCTGGTGGCAGCCGCAGACCTACAGCCCGTTAAATCCAGCTTGATGCAACTGGCAGGCATCACTTGGAACAAGGTCCATTCTGGCCCGATGACCTGGAGAGGAAAGTTGGAAGAGCCAGAGCTGCAACTTGTCTTTCACTTTTGCAACCTTGAAGAATTGGCTTCCAAGGAATTGCTTTTTGTGGCCTCCAAAGCCCACCTCGGTACTTGGGTCAACGAGCAGGAGACGGTAGGGGAACTGATTCGGAAATCAAAATTTGCAAGTGAGGGAGAGTTTTTTCAGCAAAACAACCTGCAATTTATTCCTCGTGAAATGCGTGAAGGCATGGGGGAAGTGGAGCTAGCAAAAGCAGGAACGCTGCCAACGCTACTCGAAAACAGTGATCTCAGAGGCATCCTCCACAACCATTCCATCTACAGCGATGGAAAACATACGCTGCGTCAGATGGCCGAGCACTGCAAAGCCTTGGGATACGAATACCTGGGTATCTCCGATCATAGCCGCACGGCGAGCTATGCGGGAGGCTTGGAGATTGAAAAAGTAGCGAAGCAACAGGCAGAAATCGACGCACTCAATCAAGAATTGGCACCCTTCCGTATCTTCAAAGGTATCGAATCCGACATCCTTCCTGACGGGAGCTTGGACTACCCGGCTGAGGTTTTGCAGAGCTTTGATTTTATTGTTTCTTCCGTGCACTCCGTGCTCAATATGGACCTGAAGCGTGCCACAGACCGCTTGCTTACTGCTATTCACAATCCCTACACTACGATCCTAGGGCACCCGACCGGAAGGTTATTGCTGCGAAGAGAGGGATATCCCATAGACCACAAAGCCATCATCGACGCCTGTGCCGAAAAGCAGGTGGTGATCGAGATCAATGCCAATCCCTGGAGATTGGACCTGGACTGGAGATGGGTTCGCTACGCGATGGAACAAGGAGTCATGCTCTCCATCAATCCTGATGCGCACGAAATGGAAGGCTATGCCGACATGCAATATGGGGTTTGGATCGGCCGAAAAGGAGGGCTAACCAAGGAGCTCACACTCAATGCGCTTTCTGGAGTGGAGATTGCCAGTTATTTCGAAAAAAGAAAAGCAACTATAAGCTAAGGAAATAGACAGATTCCCCAGCATACGCTTATTATCCCTACTTTCTTTACCTTTGCGGAATACCCCCACCTTATGAAATGGTCCGCCTTACCTGAACCCGTCCTGCTGCAGCGTGCATTCCTTTTTGGAATTACAGGCATTTTACTAGGCACGGTCTCCCTGCTCAACACTCAATTGCGTTTGTTGGATGCTCCGATGGGCCCGCTGAATGGAGTAAGTTTGTTGCTTCAATTTTTTGGAATAGGCCTAGCTATCATTGTCCTGCGCCGTCCTAAAGTAGCGGTGGAGTTTAAAGAAAAGTCGCAACTGATGATTCTTATCCTTGCCGTAGCACTTCTGTTTTTTATTTTTTCGCTCTAATTGTTTCATCCACCACCACGATTCTTTCGTATCTTTTAGTAGAGAAAAAAGAAAATTGAAAAACTTTTCTACCTGCCTGCAACCTTTCCTTGGTTGGGCGCATCTACCTTTTTGAAAGTTAAACCAAATGCATTTACCTCCCCAATTCTCCGATGAGGATGAACTGATCTCGGGATGTCTCTCTGGAAAGAGGCAAGCCCAGCGTCAGCTCTACGATACCTACTCGAGGAGATTTATGGCGATATGCCTGCGGTACCTCAAAGATCAAGAACAAGCGGAGGATGTGATGATCCAAAGCTTTATGAAAATCTTTGAAAAGCTTTCCCAATTCCAAGGAAAAGGAAGTTTTGAGGGATGGATGAAGCGGATTGTGGTCACCCAAGCACTGATGGCCATTCGAAGCAATCGCTCCCTAAGCCTGTCTGTCTCTTTGGAGGATGCGGAAAAAATACATGAGCCTGTTGCCGAAGACCTAAACCAGCTGGAAGTAGCAGAATTGATGGAGTTAATCCAAAGCTTGCCCTTGGGATACCGAACAGTCTTCAACCTGTTTGCGATCGAAGGGTATTCGCATCAAGAAATCGGGGAGCTTCTCGGAATCACCGAAAGCACCTCCAAGTCACAACTCAACCGCGCACGAAGCGTGCTGAAAGAAAAAATTACGAGTCTTCAACTCCAAACCAAAATTACGCATGGCTAAATCAGACGAAGTATTGGATCGAGTGTTTAGAGAAAAACTCGAGAATCACCAGGAAACCCCTAGCCAAGCGGCTTGGGATACCTTGGCAAGTCAACTAGATACCAAGCAAGCTCCAAAAAAGGCAAGCTCCTGGTGGGCAATTGCGGCAGCGATTACCCTTGCTCTTGGTGCTGCATTCCTATTTTGGTCAACAAAGCAGCAGCCCGAAATACAAGCCCCCTTGGCAGAGGTGCAAGAAATTAATCCTAAAGTAGGAACTACTATTCCAGTGACCCCATCT
>JBIIGH010000054.1:0-11879 GCA_044236565.1 Algoriphagus sp.
CGGTGGTCGCCGTATCATTATCATGACCTTGGGAGGGCAGCAGAAAAAGTTTGTCAAGGCCATTCATGTCAAGGCTGTATTTGATGACATCGGAGGTCTTCAGCCTGGCAACAACATTTGGTTTTCAGGTGTAAAAATCGGAACAGTGCGTAAAATCAACTTTTTTGGGGATTCCCAAGTAGAAGTTGAAATGAGCGTAGAGGAAAAAGTAGCCGAGTTTATTCGTAAAAACTCCAAGGCAACCATCAGTTCCGATGGTTTGATCGGAAACAAAATCATTGTCATTTACGGAGGTACCACCGATTATCCTCCAGTAGAAGAAGGAGATCGCCTAGAGGCAATCATGCCATTGGATACGGATAAAATGATGGAAACCTTACAGGAAAACAACAAGAACCTGGTTGACATTACCAATGATCTGAAGATACTAACTGGTAAAATAGCTGAAGGTGAAGGGATTGTAGGTGCGGTACTGACCGATTCTATCTTGGCTGTAAATTTCCGAACCATCTTGACTAACCTGGAGCGGGCATCCGTAAACAGCAACAAGATGATTGCGGATTTGAATGCATTTAGCGCCAAGCTCAACAAAAAGGGTACCCTGATGAATGATTTGGTGACGGATACCTCCATCGTTCCTGACCTTAAAGCCACTATGGAAAGCCTTCGGGCGACCAGTGCGAATACCCAAGCCTTGACCAAGGAGTTTTCGGGCATTACCAACAAGCTCAATTCCAAAGACAATTCCCTTGGAATGCTGTTGAATGACCCTGAGTTTGCCAAATCCTTGAAGAAAACCATGGAAAATGCAGATTCGGCCTCCTACAATCTTAACAAAGGAATGGAAGCATTGGAATATACTTGGCCATTCAATAAAGGCTTCAAAAGAAAAATCAAGGCTGAAGGAGGGAATTGATTTGTCCCTCCAACCGCTGAAGTGAAGAAGCAAGCCGGATCAATTCTTGGGGTGCATGACTCATTTCTTTTTAACGAATACTTTCTAACCTAATACGCTTACCCAGCTATGCAAGCTATCAATCCAACCACCACCTCTGCATGGTCAAAGCTAGTTGAACTTTCAGAAAAACAGCAAACTAGCACCATTGCAGGACTTTTTGATCAACCGAATAGATTTGAGCGATACAGTCGCAGCCTTCAAGATATCTTGGTTGACTTTTCCAAAAATAGAATTTCAGACGAAGTTTTCGAGGAGCTGCTAAACTTAGCTCGACAAACAGCACTAGCAGAGGGCATCGCGAGCATGTTTGAAGGCCAAGCGATCAACCAAACGGAGAACCGTGCCGTGCTTCATACAGCCCTCCGCAACCGTTCCAATACTCCAGTTTTGGTGGATGGCAAAGATGTCATGCCTGAAGTAAATGCAGTATTGGCTCAAATGAAGGCCTTTGCTACCCAGATTCACCAAGGAAGCTGGTTGGGATACACCGGAAAGCCAATCACGACACTAGTAAATATTGGTATTGGTGGGTCGGATCTTGGACCAGTGATGGTGACAGAAGCCTTGAAGGCTTACCAACACCCGGATTTGAAATTGTTTTTTGTGTCCAATGTAGATGGTACCCATATTGCTGAGACGCTGAAGGCTGTTGATCCGGAAACCACACTTTTCTTTATTGCCTCCAAAACCTTCTCTACGCAGGAGACCATGACCAATGCACATACTGCTAGATCTTGGTTCTTGACGCATGCAAAGGATGAAAAAGCAATTGCAAAGCATTTTGTGGCCCTTTCAACCAATTCCGATGCAGTAAGTGCTTTTGGGATCGATCCACAAAACATGTTTGCATTTTGGGATTGGGTAGGAGGAAGGTACTCCCTTTGGTCTGCCATCGGTCTTCCCATCGCCTGTGCCATTGGATTCGAGCGCTTTGAGGAATTGCTTTCTGGAGCTCATTCCATGGACCTGCACTTCAAAAGTGCTCCATTAGATCAAAACATTCCGGTGATCTTGGCCTTGGTTGGAATTTGGAACACCAATTTTCTAGGAGCGACTTCAGAGGCCATCCTACCTTACGACCAGTACTTACATCGATTTGCAGCCTATTTCCAGCAAGGTAATATGGAGAGCAATGGAAAGTATGTGGGCCGTGATGGAAAAAAAGTAAACTATGGGACGGGTCCAATCATCTGGGGCGAGCCAGGTACCAATGGACAGCATGCGTTTTACCAGTTGATCCATCAAGGAACGCACCTGATACCTTGTGACTTCATTGCCCCTGCCAAATCGCACAACCCAATTGGAGACCATCATGTCAAGCTCCTGTCCAATTTTTTCGCACAAACAGAAGCCCTGATGAAGGGGAAATCGCTAGCTGAAGTGGAAGCAGAGATGCGGAAGGCAGGCAAGTCGGAAGATGAAGTTCAACGCATAGCCCCACACAGAGTATTTGAAGGGAATCGACCAACCAATTCCATTTTGGTCAAACAAATTACTCCCTATACCCTTGGGCAGTTGGTGGCGATGTACGAACATAAAATTGCTGCTCAAGGCATCATTTGGAATATTTTTAGTTTTGATCAGTGGGGAGTGGAACTGGGTAAAGTTTTGGCGAATGGAATATTACCAGAACTTTCGAATGAGGACAAGATTACTTCGCACGACAGCTCTACCAATGGATTAATCAACGCATACAAAGCAATGCGGTAAATTAGATACCAATTTATAAGTTCCAATCACCAAAAATCCATGAAGTAATCTTCTACTTCATGGATTTTTTATGTCGAGTTATTGGGGGATAACAAGTTTATATTTGGAAAAATAGATGTTGTGTAATTTTTTTAAACAATATTCTCTTTCAACTAGTTACAACTAAAATATCCAGTCTATGAAAGAGCTTCTCGAATTAAAAAAGACGAATGGTAATGGAAAAGTTGAAAAGAAAAACGGATTCCAAGACCCGAAACTATTGGTTAAAGATGCCGTATTTGTTCGTCATGAGGGGAGCTTGGTGAAGGTTAGGTTTGAAGACATCCTTTGGTTGAAAGGAGACGGCAACTACACCACATTAATCACTAAAAAGGCTGTTTTTTCTATACGGAATATTTTGAAAGACTTTGAATCTGTACTTCCAGAAAGTCAGTTTATCCGTATCCACAAAAGCTACATCGTACAAGCTTCCGAGATTCTTTCCATTACCACCAAGGAAGTGAAAGTTGGAAACGATTTAGTACCCGTGGGTCGTACTTTTTACCACCAACTATTGAGCGGAATTAGAAAAATAGGAAGCATAGGGGATTAAACCCAAAGCAAACTGCTGTCGCCGTAACTCAAGAATCGGTAATCGGTGTCCAGTGCTTCTTGGTATATTTTTTTCCAATCTTCTCCTACTAGAGCTGCAATTAATAATACCAGCGTCGATCCCGGTTGGTGAAAGTTTGTAATCAATCCATCTACCAGTTTGAAGGGATAGCCTGGGAAAATAAAAATAGATGTAGTTCCAAATAGGGTATCGACACCGCTTCGCTTCATTTCTTGTTGGATGGCTTCTAGGGATTCTCTTCGAGAAGGAAGGACTGATCTACTCTCGTAAGGCGCAAGTTTTTCAATTTGAAATTGACTTCCTTTATTCTCAAGTAGCTGCACACCATACCAATACATGCTTTCGAGTGTTCGCACGGAGGTGGTACCTACTGCAATAATTTTCCCTTCATGCTGGGTCAGCTTTTCAATGGTTTCTAAGGTGATTTCCATTTGTTCACTGTGCATGGGATGCGCCTCTACTTTATCTACCTTGATGGGTTGAAAGGTACCGGCGCTTACATGAAGGGTAAGGGCTGCTTCTTTGATTCCCTTTTTTCGTAGTGCTTCAAAAACTTCTTCTGTAAAGTGAAGACCTGCTGTGGGTGCTGCTACCGCACCTTCCTTCTCCGAATAAACAGTTTGGTACCGCGACTTATCTTCTTCCTCGGCCTTTCGATTGAGATAGGGAGGCAGGGGAGTTTCCCCACATGCTTCTACCAAATCCACAAAAGCGATTTCTTCGCCTAACCAGGAGAATTCAACGTGATTGAGTGCTCGATCTTGAAGCTTAGCCGTTAAGACCACTTCTTTTTCTCCGATCAAAATGCTTCCCTGAAGCTCTTCCCCATCTTTCCACTTCTTGACATTGCCAATCATGGTTTCCCAGACCACCGGCTTCTTGGATGCCATAATTTCGGACATCACGCGGGAGGGAGCGATAGGTTGCAGCAAAAACACTTCAATCCGAGCGCCCGTTTGTCGTTGAAAAATCAAGCGAGCAGGAATAACCTTGGTATTGTTATACACCAGGAGACTATCCGCTTCCAAAAGGTCTGGAAGATTAAAAAAATGTCGGTGATGGAGGGTTCCTTGTTTGTATTCCAAAAGCTTGGAATGATCCCTTTTTTCTAAGGGATGTTTAGCAATTCGTTCTTCTGGTAAAGTATATTCGTAGTCTTGAAGATTTATACTTGGTATTTTCATACTTGGGTCGCAATTTGTCTGCAAAGGTAATTAACTCTTTTCATCTCTTTTTGGTTACATCCGCATGAGTTCATCAGCTTCCCTTAGTTTTTCTTACCAAAAAAGAACGCTGCAGTTTCGATTTGAAGCCGGTACTTCTCGTGGAGTCATGCGTACCCGTGATGTATTTTGGATCAAGGTATGCCGCCAAGGGGACCTGGATCAAGTAGGTTGGGGGGAAGCGGCACCTTTAGCAGGACTGAGTCCAGATTTTGGGCCTGATTTTGAAACGCTACTGGCTGGTATTTTGCAGGAAGCAAATGCCAGAACCTGGGATTTAGAGGAGGAAAGTGTACTTCAACAGGTTAAAAATTTAGTTCCTTTTTCACTTCCCTCGCTACGATTTGGATTAGAAACAGCCCTTCTTGATTTAGCAAATGGAGGTAAGAAGCGCATCCTAGCCAATTTATTTTTTGATCAAGGTACGCCCATTCCGATCAATGGTTTGATTTGGATGGGAACTAAAGAATTTATGCTGCAGCAGATCAATCAAAAATTGGAAGAGGGGTTTGCCTGTTTGAAAATGAAAATAGGAGCGATAGACTTTGATCAGGAGCTTGAACTGCTTCGCTATATCCGCGAGCAGGAAGCAGCAAAAAATCTTGTGCTGCGCGTAGATGCGAATGGTGCATTTTCTCCACTAGAAGCCTTGGGCAAATTGGAGCAACTGCAGGATTTTGGAATCCACAGCATCGAGCAACCGATCGGAGTTGCGCAATGGGAAGCTATGCGGGAATTGGCACTGAAAAGCCCAATTCCAATCGCTTTGGATGAGGAGCTTATTGGTAAATCCAATAAGGAAGAAGTACTCGATTTTATCAAGCCTCAGTTTATCATTTTGAAGCCTAGCCTGTTGGGAGGAATTTTGGAAACTAGGGAATGGATTCGCTTAGCCGAAGCTAGAAGAATCGGTTGGTGGATGACTTCAGCATTGGAGAGTGCGATTGGTCTCAATGCCATCTCGCAACTGACTTCTACCTACTTGCCTAGTCTTCCACAAGGCTTGGGAACAGGGAAACTTTATGACAATAACCTGGAATCTCCCTTAGTTGTGCAGTCTGGAGAAATTCGATACGAGCAGAGTGGAGATTGGGAAACCCCCAGTTAGAATAGATAGGAATTCTTTGGACTTAGGTGGAATTAGCTTTGGGATGCTATTCCAATACTTTTTTTACGATTTTCCGCTTGATCACGACTACACAAAGCCAAGAAAAGAATGCAGCAAGGACGCCAACAAGCGCTCCAAAAAACAGATCCAAAGGATAGTGTACTCCAAGGTAAATTCGAGTGTAGCTCACCACAAGGGCATAAAGAAATAACCAAGCGATGGCCTTTTGCTTTTTACCAAGTTTGAGGGTTAAAAAAGTAGCCAAGCCAAAGGTATTGGCTGCATGAGAGGAAACAAACCCATACAATCCCCCGCACCGTCCATACACGTGCATCATTCCTTCCCAGCGTGGATCATGGCAGGGACGTAGTCGTTCAAAATAGGGTTTCATCAATCCCGAGCTAACTTGATCGGCTAGGAGGATAGTGAGCATGACACCGCCAAGTATCCACAACGTATTTTTGGGATCTATTCGATAGATCAAATAGAGGAGCAACACATACAAAGGGATCCAAGTGATCGTTTGCGTAAGTTGCAGCGCGACGGGATCCAATGCCTCCAAATAGAAGGAATTAAGCCATAGAAAGGCCTTCTCGTCCCAATAGTTGATGGTTTCAATCATGGAGTGTAGGTGAGCCAATCAATTCCTTTTTTTAGATGATCCAAGGTGAATTGCTCTGGGCTACCTGCCTGGGGCTGATGTTGGTAGGTCCATTCTGCCTGTGGGGGCATGCTCATCAAAATACTTTCTGTTCGCCCATTGGTATCTAATCCAAACTTTGTGCCTGCATCCCAAACCAAATTGAATTCTACATAACGGCCACGACGTAGGTTTTGCCAAGCCTTTTCTTCTTTGCCGAAGGGTAGCTGCCCATTTTTATGCATCAAATGGGTGTATACCTCGGGAAATAGTTTTCCAAGGGCAAGGCTAAAATCCAATATTTCTTGGAAATGGCCATCGGATGTAGCACTCAAACGATCGTAAAAAATCCCGCCAATGCCACGAGTTTCTTCCCGATGTCTGATGAAAAAGTAATCATCTGCCCATTCTTTGAACTTGGGGTAGTAGCTTGGGTCAAAGGAATCACAGGTTTCTTTTAACTTCTGGTGAAAGTAAGTTGCATCCTCGGGGACAATGTAGTGGGGGGTCAAATCTATTCCTCCACCAAACCAATGGGTGCCATCCTCCATTTCGAAATAGCGGATGTTCATGTGGATGATCGGGACCATCGGATTGAAGGGATGCAAAACGATGGATACGCCAGTAGCAAAAAAAATACCGGACTCCAATCCAAGTTTGTCGGAAATCTTTTTGGGTGTAGGCCCATGTACAGCCGAAAAGGCTACGCCACCTTTTTCAAGGAGAGCTCCATCTTGGAAAATTCGAGTTTGACCTCCTCCGCCTGCTTCACGAGTCCAATTATCTGCTTTAAACTTTCCTAACCCGTCTCCAGCCTCTAGCGCTTCGCAAATGTATTCCTGCATTTGCTTGTAAATGGCGGCGATTTCTTCTTTTGATTTTCTACTCATTGGCCTATTGATTTTAGAATGGATATCCAATTCCAAAATTAAACACGGTTTGTCCTCTTTCCCCGAAGGGTCTATTCAAACGGATATTGTCAAGAATCCACCGCTGTCCTTCTTGGCGTGCTGGATCTAGTGCTTTGGTAGCTAGGTCAAGGCGGATGACTAAAAAGTCAAAATCCATGCGTAAGCCTACCCCTGTTCCGATGGCTATCTCCTTGTAAAACCGATCGTATCTAAAATCTGCTCCAGGACGAGCATCGTCTCGGCCAATCATCCAAGAGTTACCGGCATCAAGGAAAACTGCCATATCGAAGTAGCTAAACAACTTTCTTCGGTACTCAAACATGCTCTCAAGAATCATTTCTGCAGGTTGCTCATTTCGGTAATCGTAATTTCCTCCTGGCCCAGTGATTGGAGTAGAACTTCCAGGTCCAAGTCTTCGCGCCTGCCATGCACGAATACTCGTACCTCCTCCAGCAAAGAAATACTTCTCATAGGGCAAAATCCCCGCACTAACCCCATAAGGGCGAGCCAAACCAAAGTTAAGTCGGTAGGCAAGCGTTTGTTTTTTACTTATTGGGTAATACCTCCTGTAATCTACCTGGCCTTTTAACCACTGGAAATTGGCATAATCAATCTCTGGGGAATCGTTTCTCCGTACATTGGTAAAATTCAGCGTAGTTCCACCACTTTCACCAAAAATTCGGAGAAGGGAAGCTTTTCGTGCTGAGAAGTCCCCATAGCGATTGAAGTTGATTAAAGTTTGTCCTGAAAAACTGCTAATCAAGGAGGGTAGAAATGACCAAATCAGGTTGTTTCCATCGGTCTGTAGATTTTCAAGAATACTTAAAAACTCATCTTGAATAAAAGGCGTTCGGATGTAACTGACGTCTGCGGCATTGATGGTAAAGGTCTGCCGGTTATTGCGCGTAGACCAGGTGTATCCCAATTGTCCATTGATTGCATTTCGGTTATATTCTGGCCTATTGGTACTCAAATACCCAAATTGAACGCGAGTGTTCGGATTGTATTTTCCGAATTGTTGAAGTGTCTTCGGAGCAAAAGGAATGATGAATCTGGGAAAAATTACAGAAAGTGAGGTATTGATTTCGCTACTCTGGTAGACGCCCTGACCTGTTGCCGAAGCAACACCTTCTAATCCAGCTCGGAAATTGAGTTCCAGAAGTTCTCCTGCCCGAAAGAAATTACGATTCCGCAAGGCAGTACTGAAGAATGGCCCCGGAAGCTGCTCGGTAATAGTCATCCCCAGCTGATTGGTCAGCTGGTATTTTTGATTGGGTTGGGTATAGATACTAGCGGTCAAAGAAGTCCCTAGCGTATCAAATGTAATATTGACAAATCGAAAAAGGTCCAAACTGTTGATCAAACGTTGCGTTTCAAGAGCATCCGTTCGATTGTAAGGCTTGCCTTTTTGCAATTGAATTCGAGAGGCAAGGACTTTGGCAGAGTACCGATCCCGGTAAAACGAAAAATCAATCCCTTGGTACTGGGTTTGAATTTGCCGGTCAGCAAACTCATCTGAAGGGGGGTTGATGCGTAGGCTGATGGAATCAATCGTGTATACTTGATGGCTTTCAGCGAAGGTGGGCTTTTGGATGACTTGCTCTATCCGTATGGACTTCGCTGCCGTATCTTGGTAAGCGATGAAGTTGATATAGGACTTCGAAAACATGTAGTAGCCCTTATTTTTCAGCAATTCTTCCAGCCGATTTCGTTCTGCTGTAATATTATCCTGGTTGTAAATCTGACCTTTCTGGAGAAAGGAATTTGATGAAAAGCTGGAAATCAGGTTTTGTAATTCCGGATTATCTACACGAGTATACACCGAATCTAAGAGGTAGGGCTTTTTTTCTTCGATTAGGTAGGAGATAGAGGCTTTTTTATTTTTAGTTGAAATACTGTAGTCTACGGCAGCATCAAAAAAACCATGATTGATCAGGTAACCTTTCATGTTCCTGCTGGACTTTTCAACCAGGTTACTATCTAAGATGACTACAGGATTTCCAGTACGCATTAGCGTATTTCCGTACTCGATCTTCTTATCAAGACCCTCTAGCTTAAGCTTTAAATTTTCCCCTTTTCGTTTGTAGGCCAATTCACTGGATTGTTCGGCCTTATTCAATTGAAGGGTATTCAATTGATCGATCACTTTTTGGCGCTTCGCAGCCACTTTGCTGCTGTCGTAAAATTGGCTTCCCAATCGGTAAAGTAGTACCCCGGGGGAGGTTCCAAGAATTCGGGTATTGGGTTCTTGTTCGAGCAACTGCTGAAGTGCGTCCGCATCTGCTTGATTTATGCCGACCAATTCATTGTCGTAGACCACATTCTCTCCCTCTTCCAAATTTCTGGTCAAAGAGCAGCCAAGGCAAAACCAGAGTAGACTGAGAAAAAGTATATATTTGAAAGATTTCAAGTTCGAATTGGAGGAGGAATGCTAAGCAAAAATACGGTTAAGTTTATAAAATCCTTACATCAAAAAAAATACCGAGTTGAGTCGGGTAAATTCTTTGTGGAAGGTGAGAAAAGTTTGCTGGAAGTACTTCAGTCCAGTTTTACGGTGGATTTACTGCTTGTTACTCAAGAATTTGCCACGAAACACGCCAAAGTATTGTCTGGCGTGCAAGCGGAAGTTGGGTATGTAACTGCCAATCAGCTCGAGCAGGTGGGACAGTACCAAAGCAACGATGCTGCCTTGGCAGTGGTTCAAATGAAGCCAAACCAAGCTTTTACGCCCCTAAAAGGAGAGCTTATCCTTGCCTTGGATGAGGTGCGGGATCCGGGCAACCTGGGGACAATCATTCGGATTGCCGATTGGTATGGCATCAAAAAATTAATTTTTTCTACCCAAACCGCTGAATTTTACAATCCCAAAGTGATTCAATCTTCCATGGGTTCATTTACACGGGTTCAGTTTTATTATGGTGATTTAGTCCAAGCGTTTCAAGCGTGGAAGCTACCCGTGTATGGCGCTTTTCTGGAAGGAGAATCTATCCATCAACTTACAAATCCAGCTCCGGGTGTGCTTTTGCTTGGAAATGAGTCCCAAGGAATTTCAAAAGAGGTAGAAAAGTGGGTGAGCAGTAAGGTTACCATTCCAAGCTTTGGAAATGCAGAGTCGCTCAATGTTGCGATAGCCACAGCGATTTTTTGTGATAATTTCAAACGGCTTGTCCACCCATGAAAGCCAAGTTAAGCGCATCCCTGGCTCGTGTTGGCCTCAATGGATTTTTACTTGGAATTTTTGTGGCGATCGGATTAGCTGCCATTCTTCCAGAGCTGGGTTCAACGGAGTCTACCCTTCCCTGGAAGCCATTCATTCAAGTGGGCATTGCGCTACTCTTCTTTTTTTATGGGTTGAAATTAGATCCAGGTCAACTCCGTTCGGGCCTCAGCAATTGGAAACTTCATGTGTTAATTCAGGTGACCACGTTTTTGGGCTTCCCATTGCTGGTGTTTTCGTTGGTCCAATTTGTTCCTGGACTAGATCCGAATTTTGCACTAGGCATCAGCTATCTAGGAGCTCTACCGTCCACCGTCAGTGCTGCGGTGGTATTGGTGTCCATTTCTGGGGGGAATGTGCCTGCTGCGATATTCAATGCCAGTATATCCAGTCTTTTGGGAGTGGTGATGACTCCATTTTGGATGGGGATTGCTGGGGGAGAGGTTGCTGGTGAACTTGATCTTTGGGCTTCCATCGTTGATCTATCGATCAAAGTAGTGCTGCCCGTAATTTTGGGATTAGCGATGCATCGCTATTTGTTTCCCAAAATCAAGCCCTATTTGAATCGATTGAAATATTTGGACCAGACGGTGATTCTTTCCATTGTCTTCACCACCTTTTCAGAATCTTTCTCCCAACGTCTTTTTGCTTCCTTCTCCTGGTTAAGCTTGGGAGGATTATCGCTAGTGATGCTTTTTATTTTGCTCCTAGTCGTAGGGATCCTCTACTTGCTAGTTAGGTCCTTGTCTTTTTCAAAAGAAGATCAGATTGCTGCAATCTTTTGTGGTTCGACCAAATCCTTGGTACATGGAGTCGCAATTGGAAAGGTATTGTTTCCAAGCGCTGCAATCTTTGGCTTGGTTTTGCTTCCAGTGATGCTATATCATTTGCAGCAATTGATTCTTGGAAGTTTATTGGCTAGACGCTATGAAAAAAATAAGCCCTGAATTAATTCAGGGCTCGTTTCGATTACATGTATTTTCCAGCTAATTCGCTGACCAATTCTCGATAGGCTAAGTCAGCATCTTCTTTGGATTTTCCTTTTAGGGTTAGCCAGGCGTTGTATTTGGCGGCCGCTTTAAAATCAAAGCCTCCTGGTCTTTCCTCCTCATTGTCCCCTTCGGTAGCTTGCTTGTACAAGCCATACAAGCGAAGCAATTCTTCATTGGATGGGCGGGAAGTGAATTTTTGGGTTAGGGCTACTGCCTCTTCTAGCGTTTGTGGTGTCATCGATTCTTAGGAGCTAATGCTTTGTAGTTATTTTTATACGAATAAAAAAAGCGCCTTTTTTCTTGTTAGCCAGATGGACAAACTAAAGAAAAAAGGCGCTAAAGAATAATTCTATGAATTAACGATTTGGCATCGCTACGTAATCTCTTTCTGTAGCGCCAGTATACACTTGTCTTGGTCTACTGATAGGCTCACCTTTTTGAATCATTTCTTTCCACTGCGCAATCCAGCCTGGTAGACGGCCCAAGGCAAACATCACGGTAAACATA
>JBIIGH010000261.1:0-3093 GCA_044236565.1 Algoriphagus sp.
CAGGCGATCCAAGATTTCTAAAGATTCCTTCATGGCCTGCGTCCATTTGCCAGTTGTGTAGAGGTAGCGTGCATAGGAACGGTGGAAATAGGGATTGTTCGGGAATTTTTCATGCAAGTATTCCACAATTCGCAAGGCATCTTCTGGTCTTTTCTCCTCAGAGCCGTACAATCTAAATAGGAAGTACTGAGCTTCTACTCTTGTGTAAAAGGCAGTGGATGCTACCTTTTCAAGTTGAGTTAATCCCAATTTTTTGTTGCCCTTTGGAAAAAGTGCCAGCACAGGCTTCAGCAAGGGATAATGCTCTGGAATCCATACTGAAAAGTAATTAAACAAGGCATCACCTAGAAGCAGTTCTGGATTAAACTCCTCCTCTCCTCGACTCATTTCCATGTACTTCAATGCGTTTTTGCCAGCAAATGTAGCCTTAGTCCAACTTTTACGTTCGCTGTACAAGCGCCCTTGGAATCCATGTCCCGCAGCTAAAAAGAAGGCCGCTTCCTTGTTTTTAGGATTCTGATCCAACATTTTTTCAGCTTTAGCATTGGCACGGTCCAGGTATTGAATAAAAATATTGTCGTACCGCTTGTTATCAACATTAATTTCAATTCGCCACCAGTAACTTATTGCCATCAAAAAGTCTGGCAAAGGGTGCTCAGGATATTGGTACATGATCACTGCAAAATCCCGTTCCGCCGTAGCGAAATCAAAATTATACATGCTATTTATCGACTTCGTAATTCGGTATTGCAGCCCCCTATCCAAAAGCAAATAGGGGCTATTTGCAGTTCCGGGCGCTTGTGCCTGTACCTTTTCTACGGAGAGGCTTGCAAAAAAAAGAAGTAAAACAAGCAGATGAAAGACCTGACGCATTGTTCTTAGTTGGTTTACACCGCAAATCTACGGCGAATTCCAAACAAACGTTTAGATTTACTCCATTAACCTTCGAAAATGGCAACAGCAGCATCACCATTGGCCCAAAAAATTTCAGACGCCCTTGATTTTGACAAGCGCCTCTTTTTTGTACTTCTTGTACTTATCTTTCTTGTAATCAGGTACTTGACAAATACGCTTATTCTAGAAGCTATCCCAGATTCGGAACAACTTGATGCGCAAGGTGATCTGCTATTTTTTCACATTTTTAACACGCTGAATTACCTTTGGACACCCTTTGCATTCCTCTGGAAGTTTACGGTCATCGCCTTTCTTTTCTGGTCCATCGGTCTGACGATTGGGTATAAGGTAAAATTCAAAGCACTTTGGCAATTTGCCTTAGTAGCCGAACTGATCTTTATTTTCCCCGAATTGCTCCGATTACTCTGGTACATGAATCCATCAGGAACGGTCAGCTACCTAGAAATCCAAAATTTTGAACCCTTATCAGCTCTCTGGCTCGTAGGCCCAGAAAATGTACAAGAACGATTTCACTACCCCCTATCGCTACTCAACCTATTTGAAATTGGCTATGGAGTAGCGTGGGTCCTTGGATTTCATACCGTCAGTAGAAGAAGCATTCAAGAGAGCATCCCTGTGGTGCTGCTGGCCTATTTCCTCCCCTTACTGCTTTGGTTGGCATTTTATGCTGCCTCGTTCCGCTAGGCCAGCTTTAACTTTTTAGCATCTCCTCGACAGCGGTCGGAGCAATACTTGACTTCCTCCCAGTTCTTTTCCCATTTTTTCCGCCAAGAATAGGGACGGTTACAAACCACACAGATTTTGGTGGGTAAATGTTGCTTTTTCATCTCAGGACCAGCGTTTAGAAAGGGTATGTTTGGCCAGAACGCGTGTAGCATCAGCCACCACTTCAGGAGCCTTTTGAGCCGCCCAAATGCGGTCTCTAGCCTCAGCTGCTGCCTTTTCCACGTCTACTATGGGACAAGGGTACGTTTCGCCATAAGCAAAACCAAGCCCTTGCAGCTCTATGGGAGTAAGTTCCCAGGGTGTATGCAAAAATGCAAGGGGAACTAGCGCCAACTCAGGCACCCATTTGCGAATAAAGATGCCATCTGGATCATGCTCTTGGGATTGCTTGACGGGATTGTAGATACGCACGGTATTGATTCCCGTGACACCAGCCTGCATTTGAAGTTGGGGATAGTGGATGCCCGGCTCAAAATCTAAAAATTGCTGCGCTAGGTGGGCAGAACCCGACTGCCAAGGCTGGCTCAAGTGGTGGGTAAGGAAAGAGACCAGCATGGCACGCATACGGAAGTTAATGTAGCCTGTCTCGCGCAAGCAGCGCATACAGGCATCCACGAGGGGAAAGCCCGTTTTGCCCTCTTCCCATGCGGTGACCCAAGCGGGTTGTGGGGTGTAGGGAAAGGACAAAAATCCGCGGTTGATGGGTTCCTTTTCCATACGGGACTCCATCTCAAATTTTTGGATAAAGTGGCAATGCCACCTCAAGCGCGACTGGAAATTAGCTAAGTTACGGGCTTGAAAACCAGTGGCTGACTTTAGCATAGAAGCTTGAAACACTTCCCGAAGTGAAAGACATCCCCAAGCCAAATATGGAGATAATCGACTACAGCCTGTTCGACTTCCTTCGGGTTTGCTAATCTGTTTGCTATAGTTTTTGACACGCTCCTCAAGGAAACTTTTCAAGTACTTCCGCCCATTTCGTTCTCCTCCAGGTTGCATGATGTCCTGTGAAGTGACCCAAACTTCAGGCAAGGTGGTGAATACTTGCTTGAGTTGCTGCGCTTCAGGAATGGGAACAAAGGTGGCTTGATCTAAGGCCGGATGTGCGAGTTGAGCAGTCATAAAAGATTGCCAAAAAGATTCCCATCCCTTTCTGTTTTTGCGTTTGCGCTGCACCCCTTGCTGCTGGTATTCTTTCCAAGGGATGCCCTGGGCGCTGAAATAATCCGCCATCTCCCGATCTCGAGCATAAGTAACCGCGATACCCGTTTCCTGATGAGAATAGACGGCCTGTATGGAATAGTCTTGCTGGATTTGGATAAAAGCCGTTTTCACTTCGGCTCTAACGATGAACAGATTGGCCTGCAGGGAAAGTAATCGCTGCTCCATGTCTTTGAGGCTTTCGCACACAAAGCGCCAATGCCGATCACTGCTCTGCGGAGCAGCAAGCAA
>JBIIGH010000055.1:0-11870 GCA_044236565.1 Algoriphagus sp.
AGCCACTGGTTTTCTTCTGCTGAAAACGTAGTACCATTGCTTGGTTTAGGTAAGTATTCAGGTCGATCTTGGATTTTATACTTGCTAAACTCCTTTACAACTACAAAACCTAAAGCTTCCAGCAGCTTAAAATACCTGTAAATCGTTCGTTCGTCAGTTTGCAATAACTCCGCCAAGCGATGTACTGGCTTGCCAATGGTGCTTTGCAGCAGGTTAATCAATTTGAATACCCTTAAAATCTTTTGTTGCTCGATGGGACTTGATTTGGCCATTTGTTTCGACGATTACTGTCCAAAAATACAAGGATCAAAATTGACAAACAATTAATTGACACTAATTGTCAATCAATATGCTCCAAAAAAAGTCTCAATTCATGAAAGAATTGAGACCAAGAATGAATTTACCATGCTAGAAATGACCCGATTTGACTATCGCTATTTGTTAATCGTGAGTGTGGTGCCTGAAACGGCAGTGGTATACACTTGCAGAGGCTGCGTAGCGGGACCTTGCAGCGCTTTTCCAGCGGTATCAAAAATAGAATTGTGGCAGGTACAGGTAAAGCGATTGTTGGAAAAAGCCCAGCTATCAAAACATCCTGAGTGGGTGCACACGGAGGTCAAGGCAACAAAAGTTCCATTGATATTGGCCACTAGAGTTTTGGCGGTTTCAATCAATAACCATCCACCTGTTGCGGCTAGCTTCGTTTGAATAGTCAGGTTAACTTGTATGGTTGAACCCGAAACGGTAATCCCATTTGGAGTGGTGGTTGAAGGCGGAGTTGTGGTATCATCTGGTTCCTCAGAACTAACACATGAAGTAAAAAAGGCAGTTCCGAAAGAGCCTAACACGGCAGCTAAACCTGCTTTTTCCAAAAATTGTCTTCTGGATTCAGAAAGACTACCCGATTTCAAAAATTGATTTTTTTCCATTTCCATTTGATTTAGAGAAACTTGTAACCTACAAGTAATCAACTATTTTAAACGAAAAAGGTTCTGTAATTCTTAAAAATGTTTGGGTTTAATAATTTCACTCACGACCACGGCATCTCGAAATGACTTCGGGTTCTTCAACAGTTCTGCATAAGGATTCTTTTGTTCCTTTGGTAATTCATAAGAAACTGGTCTGGTTTGCTCTGAAACAAGGCTAGAATGCTCAACATCGCCATAAGAAGGCTTGGATTTGGGTTGAGAAAAGCTGTGTTCATAATCCAACCCTTCGGAGAGAATTACTTCCTGTGAAAAAGTGGACTGAATAACTGGCCTATCTTGTATTGGTGGAGTATACGTAGCTATTGGCTTTGGCAAAGGAACAGGCTCTGGCTCCAATTCAGGGATTTTAGGAGATTGCGCCTCACGAATTTCACGTAAAAGTTCCTCAAACGTAAAGCCTTTTTGGGGAGAATCTGGGGCAGGGGATTCAGCATCTGGAAGGGTAGTGTTCTTCTTTTTGGAACTCGCCCGATACAGAAAATAGGCCACAATAGCCACGGCATAAATGATTTGTCCTAAATCCATGGAGTCAAGGTACTTCAAAAAGTTGTAAAAAAGAATTGGCCTATTTTGTTTTCATCTTCTCCCTTTGATTTTCCATACTGAAAATGAGCTGATTTCATCCTTTTTTTTGCCATTATCCTATATTCAAGCTATTTTGAACCCTTAATCCCAATTAAACTCATCGATGCTACTTAGCAAGCTGGAAATCAAAGGTTTCAAAAGTTTTGGAGACAAAATGGTCATCCACTTTGACAAGGGCATCACCGGAGTGGTGGGACCAAACGGCTGTGGCAAATCCAATGTGGTCGATGCCATTCGTTGGGTATTGGGAGAACAGAAATCACGAATGCTCCGCTCTGATAAAATGGAGAATGTGATTTTTAACGGAACCAAAAATCGAAAGCCTACCAACTTAGCAGAGGTATCCCTCACGTTCGAAAACACAAAAAATTTATTACCCACAGAATACACGCACGTCACCATCACGCGTAGGTATTACCGAAGTGGAGAGAGTGAATATCAAATCAATGGGGTCACCTGCAGGTTGAAAGATATTACCAACCTATTCCTGGATACAGGAATCAATTCCAACTCGTATGCAATCATCGAACTGAAGATGATTGATGAGTTGCTCAATGATAAAAATAACTCCCGTCGAGAACTTTTTGAAGAAGCTGCTGGAATATCCAAGTTTAAAAACCGTAAGCGCGAAACACTTCGAAAGCTAGAGGACACGGATGCAGACCTTGCTCGTGTAGAAGACCTGCTTTTTGAAATCGATAAAAACTTAAAGTCTCTAGAAAAACAGGCAAAACAGGCCGCTAAATACTTCGAAATTAAAGCGGATTACCGCATTGCCAGTATCAATTTGGCAAAGAAATCCTTAGAGCAGCTGCAACTCGCTTTGGCAGAGGCGCAGGGCAAAATTCAAGAAGAATCTGATCACAAGCTGGAGATTCAAACACAAATTTTATCACTCGAAGCCCAGTTAAGTGCAGCTAAAGCCGATTTAATTGGGAAAGAAAAGTTGTTGGCCTCTCGTCAAAAAGCACTCAACGAGCAAGTCAACAAAATAAGGACCTTTGAATCGGACAAACGGATAAAAAATGAGCGCCTCCGATTTTTAGAAGACCGTTCCCAAGCGCTTCGCGAACAAATTGATCAAGATCGTAAGTCCAACGAGCGGGCTGCTTTTGCGATTCGCTCTCTCGAACAAGAGAAAGAAGGGGCAGAGAAAATTTTAGCTGAAAAAGAAGTGCTCGTTGCGCAGCTTCGCGAAGAATACGACCGTCAAAAAACTGCTACGGCAGCCAAGCAGGAGCAGCACAAAGACCTTAGCCAGCAAGTATCCCAAATCAAGGACCGCGTATATCAAGCTGGAAAAGAGGTTGAAATTAAGCAAATTCAGTGGTCTACCTTAAAGCAAGAATTGGAGCGTACTTCTTCGGATGACAGTTCGCAGGAAGCTAACCTCGTAGATTTTGAGCAAAATCTTGCTCGTGTAAAGGCGCAATTGGATGAAGCGCAACAAGGGTATGAAGTTCTCAAACAAAAGCAAGAGGATCAGGATCAAAAAGTAGAGGAAACCAACCGAATTGTCGAAATGATTCGAGAGGAACTCACCCAGATCTCACGTAAACTTGATTCGAAGACCAATGAATTTAACCTGACAAAATCCTTGGTTGAAAACTTGGAAGGATTTCCTGAAGCCATCAAGTTTTTGAAGAAAAATCCAAGTTGGGGCAAGGATGTCCCCCTCCTCTCCGACCTACTCACTACGGATGAGAAGTACCGGGTCACCATTGAAAACTACCTGGAAAATTACCTCAACTACTACGTGGTAGATACGGAGGCAGAGGCCATTGCTGCCATTCAATTGTTGAGTGATGCGGCCAGAGGCAAGGCCAATTTTTTCATTTTGGAGCACTTTGAACAGTTTTCACCCAGCCAAGCGCAGCTATTTCCAAACGCGATCGCTGCAACCGAAATCATCGAATTTGATGTCAAATACAGCAGACTAATCAATTTTATTCTGGACAATGTATACATCGTTCGAGGAGATTACCCTGATTTTCCTAGCCAAAAAGAGGGGGTATTTTTGGCTGAGTCTGGCAAATACATCAAAAAGAAATTTTCGCTCTCGGGTGGCTCTGTCGGCTTGTTTGAAGGTAAACGAATTGGACGAGCGAAGAATCTTGAAAAATTAGAAAAAGAGATCAAAGAACTCCATAAAAAAGTAAGTAGCTCTCGGGCCAACTTGGATTTCAAGCTCGGTGAATTAACTAAGCTGAAGGAGCTTAGCTACAAGAAGGCCTTGGAAGAAAGCCAGGCGAAGCTGCAGGTTTTGAACTCTGAATACGTGTCGGTTCGCACCAAAAAAGAGCAGTTGGCAGAATTGCTCTACTCCAATGCAAACAAGCGCGAAGATATTTTGGCGCGCATCGCTTCACTCGAAGAAAGCCTGGAAGAAATTCAACCGCAATTGGTCAAAGAAAAAGCCCTTTTCGAGGAGTTGAATGAACAACTTATTCTCGTAACGGAAGAATTGGAGGCGGTCTCTACCCTCCTTTCAGCGAAATCTCAACTCTTCAATCAAGAAAATATTACCTACATCCAGCAACTCAACCGGGTAAGTAGTGCCGAACAAGAAATTGAATTCAAGCAGGCAGCCTTCGAAAGTTCGAAGGAAAGGATTGAGAAGTCCCAAGAGGAATTAAGCCAGTTGGATGGTGAGATCAAAATGCTCCTTGACTCCAATGAGGTAAAGGATGAAGAGCTCATTGAGATGTATACCGAGAAGGAGGGGATAGAAATTGGGGTTACGGAAGCTGAAAAGAGCTATTATGGAGGAAGAGGAGACATTGATGAGCTAGACACTAGGATTCGTAGTTTGCAAAAAGCCAAAGAAGGATACGACGAATTGGTCCTTGCCTTACAAAACCAAATCAATGAGTTTCGTCTCAAAATGACCGGGATGAAGGAACGGCTCAGTGTAGAGTTTGACATCGATTTGGAGACCTTGATGGCAGAAAATCCGCTGGTAGATGCTGAGTTTGAAGCATTCAAGGAAGAGGATTTAAAGGAACTAGTTCAGAAGCAAAAAGAAAGACTTGACCGAATTGGTCCAGTTAATCCCATGGCCATGGAGGCATACGATGAGATTAAAATTCGCTACGATTTCATCACTGCTCAAAAAGACGATTTGATCAAAGCCAAGGAATCCCTTCTCTCCACCATATCAGAGATTGACTTGGTTGCTAGAGAAACCTTTTTGGATGCTTTTGGAAAGATCAAAGAAAACTTTATTCGCGTGTTTCGATCGCTCTTTACGGAGCAAGACGATTGCGACCTTACTTTGGTAGATCCAGATAATCCATTGGAGTCTGCCATCGAAATTATGGCGAAGCCCAAGGGAAAGCGTCCCTTGACGATCAACCAACTTAGTGGAGGTGAAAAAACCTTAACTGCTACCTCCCTACTCTTCTCGATTTATCTCCTGAAACCTGCACCCTTCTGTATTTTTGATGAAGTGGATGCTCCATTGGATGATGCCAACATTGACAAGTTCAACCAGATCATTCAAAAATTCAGCGCAGAAAGTCAGTTTATCATCGTCACACACAACAAGCGGACGATGGCTAGTACAGACATTATTTATGGGATCACGATGATTGAAGCAGGAGTATCTCGAGTGGTTCCAGTAGATCTTAGGGAATTGGATTAAAAAAGCGCTTTTTTAGTTCCTCAAAGCTATTCCCTAAACTTAACTTTTTACTAACTTTTTCGTAATCACTTTGTGTGGTTGTCCCGGTATTTTTAGTGGATGAAAATTAGAAAGAATCGGGTTTCTGTCCTTGCCAACTACTTTTTAGTGATTTGTTCAGTTGGCTTGGCTATACTCCCGTTCTACAAGAAAGGTGTAATCGAGTTACAATTAAACACCTATCATCATCCTGTATTGGATGAATTTTTCGCAGCGATCACTCACCTTGGTGATGGACTAATTTTAATAATTCCAATCCTCTTATTTATTTTTCATAAGTACTGTTATTTAGCATTACTAGCTATTTCTTCGGTGATCCATTTAGTCCTTGTTCACATTGGTAAAAAATGGATATTTCATGGAATGCCTAGGCCAGCAGAATTTTTTAAAGATGTTCCATTTTATGAAGTACCTGGGATACAACTTCATCATTGGGGTAGTTTTCCATCTGGCCATACCACTACAGCATTTATGCTGGCTTCATTTTTTTACTTGGTTCTTCCCAAAAAAATGAAAGTGCATGCACTTTTAATGGGGATTGCTTTTACGGTTGGGCTGAGTAGAGTTTATCTAATGCAACACTTTTTAGTGGACATTTGGGCTGGAGCCATACTTGGAATTGGTTCTACTATGGCTGCTTATTTTATTGTTTTAAAGACTTTTTCAAAAAAAGAATTTCAAAAAGGTATTTTGCATGAACTGAAGCGTAAACCTTCTTTTTAAATTCAAGTCTAATGCTAATTAATTTGTATTAGACTCAAAGCTTAGCCAAGTTTATGAAAAAACCGATTTCCTTTTTGCCGCTGGGATCCCTGTTCCTATTTTTCCTTTTTCTTAATCCCAAAATTACCCAAGCCCAAGCACCTATTCCTCCTCTTCCCATGGAATTGATGTTTGGCCATGAACGCTTGGATTACCAACTGGTGATGAAACGGAATTTTACCCAACAAAGCAAGTTCAGCGTATTGGCAATTGCCGTTTTCTCCGAAAATTACGCCAAGGGAAAGAAACTAGGCGATTCAGTAGTGATCCCCTTTCAAGTAAACTATGCTTTGGGGAAATCAGGTTTTTCGTTAGCAGCCGGCGGTGAAGCAAATTCAAGTGCAGGCTTTGGTACTACCCTAGGACTCACCCATAGCAAGGCTACCAAAGAAATTTTAGCTATCAGCGTACTATCCTATCAATTGAGTAGTGCTCAGAATGTAAAGTTTTTTGGACTCTACGAATACAAACCTGCACTCACCGAAAAATGGTCTGTTTACAGTCGGTTACAACTCACCTACAACCAAGGCATGGCGGAAGGATTTCACAACAGAAGCTTTCTCTACCTACGTGCAGGTCTCAAAAAAGGACCAATCGGTTTTGGATTGGGAGCAAATTTTGATGCCTATGGTCCAAGTAAAGTAGCTCGTGAGAATTACGGGGTATTTACCCGATGGGAATTTTAAAAAGACCATTGAAGGTTCACTTCCCTAAGCATAGTACCTTCGAAAATGGACAAATTGGGTTTTACCTGTTCATTAACGAACAGACAATTGAGAGAAAAGCAGCATTAAGCTGTTAAAAGGGCGATTTTTCTTTTGGTCTATTTTTGGCTTACTACTCTTTAAACCAACATGCTATGAAATCTATCTTCCAATTCCTCGCGATTCCTTTGTTGTTACTCGCTACCTCCTGTGATGAGAAAAACTCCTACAGTTCAACAGCTTCTATTCAAGAGAAAAAAAATCTATCTGGAGTCACTCGCCTACAGATTGATGGAGTTTTCAATTTGACAATCACCCAATCGGACCAGGAATCCATCGAAGTCGTGGGTGATGAAAGTATGATAAAAAAACTGTTGATAGATCAAGACGGGGATTTGCTTACACTTTCTATGGATGAGAATTTAGAGGATAATTTTTTTGACAAAAATGAACTCAGAATAAACCTAAGTTTAAAAGACCTGAAAGAGTTGAAATACGATGGCGTAGGTAATGTGAAAACTCAGGGAACTTTTAAAGTAGGTGATGTTCGCCTAATCGGTTCAGGTGTTGGAAACCTAGAATTGGATTTGGATGCGCAACAAATTGATGCCGACTTTGATATGGTAGGCAATATCAACCTTCAAGGCAAGGCTAACCGAGCTTTTTTTACCAACAATGGAGTTGGAAACTTGGATGCATCCAACCTCATCGTCAAAGACATGGAAATCAATAGCTCAGGCATAGGGAAAGTTGAAATTCACTGTACAGGAGATCTTTCTTTGGTAGTAGACGGCATCGGAAAAGTGAGCTACTCAGGCAATCCAACACTAATCAAAAAAGAAGTTAGCGGTATCGGGAAAGTAGAGGAAAATTAAGGAGCCCTAAAACGATTCCGGTCAAAACGAGGCCCACAGGTTCTTAAAATTTTGATTTTTCCGATAATAACATGATTTTAGGGCAATGGCTTCACCCGATGCACTAGATTCAGTCCAACTCAATTTTTCTCCAGACAACCTGCTTGGGCTCAACATTGCACTTGCAATCATTATGTATGGAGTCGCATTGGAGTTGAAATGGGCAGATTTTCAATACCTCGCTAAAAACCCGAAAGGCTTTGTCGTCGGGATCTTTTCCCAGTTTTTTGTTTTGCCTTTTCTTACCTGGGTGTTAATCACACTGCTCAACCCACCTCCAAGCATCGCTCTTGGCATGTTTCTAGTAGCAGCCTGTCCAGGTGGAAATGTTTCGAATTTTTTGACAAGCCTTGCCAAAGGGAATGTCGCGCTTTCAGTTAGTTTAACAGCCGTATCTAGTGTTGCAGCTATTTTTTTGACCCCATTTAACTTTTCTTTTTGGGCAGGTAACTACCCTCCTACTGCACAACTCTTACAGGAAGTTCGACTGGACAGCTTAAATGTCTTCTTGACCATAGTTTTACTATTGGGTATTCCTTTGCTGCTTGGAATTTTGACTACTTCCAAATTTCCAGATTTAGCCAAGAAATTGGCAAAAGTCATTAAACCCCTCAGCCTCGTTATTTTTGGTGCCTTGGTCTTGCTTGCGCTGCTTGGCAATTACGAACTGTTTCTCGCTTACATCGGTGCCATCTTCCTTTGGGTATTGGGACATAACTTTGTGGCTTTGGCTAGCGGTTTTTTTACGGCCAAACTAGCGAGATTGCCAAGTAAAGATGTGAAAACCATTGCCATCGAAACAGGAATTCAAAATTCCGGACTTGGGCTTGTCCTGATTTTTAGTTTCTTCTCGGGACTTGGGGGAATGGCATTGATTACCGCCTGGTGGGGAATTTGGCATTTGATCTCAGGTATTATCTTGGCTAGTATCTGGAAAAATAAAGGATGAAAAGAGGAATTTATTCCATACTTCGCTTTTTACTAAAGGTAGCCTTGCATGTCTACTATAAAAAAATACTCGTGCAAGGTCGAGAAAACATACCGCACAATCAGCCGGTGATCCTTGTTGCCAATCATCAAAATGCGTTAATAGATCCCTTGGTGGTGGCCACACATATTTCAATTCGCCCCTACTTTTTGACTCGTGCTGCAGTATTCAAAAATCCTATCGCTGCTTATTTGTTAGACCTCATCCAAATGTTGCCGGTCTATCGTGTTTTGGATGGTTTTTCCACCATTCCTCAAAACCAGCGGACTTTTCAAAAAACAAATCAAGTCCTACAGCAAAATGGATCTGTATTGATTTTTGCAGAGGGCAACCACAGCATAGTTCGGAATATCCGCCCACTTAGCAAAGGATTTACCCGGATGGCCTATGGAGCATTAGCGGCCAATCCAGATATCAACCCAATAATTGTACCCGTTGGAATTCAATACAGCGCCCATAAAAAATCGGGGAGCTCTGTGAAAATTAACATTGGAAAACCCATTCCGGTAGATCCCGATCCTTCGCAGGCACTAAAGCTAACCAGGCAAGTAGAAGCCGCTTTGAAATCAATGGTGGTAAATCTTCCAAATGACAACTACGATGAAACCTTGCAGCGCCTGCTTGCAAACCAAGTGGATGTCTGCAGCAAAGAAGAGGTCGAGCAATTTTTAGCTGGGCATCAAGTATCGACTAAAGTCAGACCGGCTGGCTACCTCCGCAATAAACTGATGAAACTATTTCATTTACCCTTGTATTGGATTTGGCTCTTTGGAATTGCTCCAAAAATGGAAGATGAGGTATTTACCAGTACCTGGAAGTTTTTAATTGGTGCAGTACTGGCTCCCATTTATTACATTTTGATTCTGATTTGTTGTTTTATTCCAGGATATGATACCTGGGCCATCTCCTTTTTGCTGATGGCTTGGATTAGTGTGTATTGGAATCAAAATTCTCAGGAATAGTCGGTTCTGAGCAGAAACTTTTTGACTGGACTTTTTTACCTTTGGACCTTGAATTAACCCAAATACTACCCATGACTGAAGACTTTCTCCCCATCAACGGTACCGATTATGTGGAACTCTATGTTGGCAATGCCAAGCAGAGTGCACTTTACTACCAATATGCATTCGGATTTGAATTAATCGCCTATGCAGGTCCGGAGACTGGCATGAAAGACCGGGCTTCCTATGTCCTTAAACAAGAAAAAATACGTCTCGTACTGACCTCTCCCCTTTCAGCTGATCATCCCATCAACGATCACATTCGTCAACATGGCGACGGGGTGAAGGTATTGGCCCTTTGGGTAGATGACGCAGAAAAATCTTGGAAAGAAACCACTAGCAGAGGGGCTATTTCAGCAGAAGCTCCAAAAACCCTCCAGGATCAACATGGCGAGGTAAAAGTAGCGAGTATACAAACCTATGGAGACACGATCCACACCTTCGTGGAGCGAAAGAACTACCAAGGTGCTTTTTTGCCAGGTTACCAACCCCGAAAAAGCAGTTACCCTACCGAATCAATCGGCTTAAAATACATCGATCACTGTGTGGGAAATGTGGCGCTCGGTGACATGAATCGTTGGGTTAGTTTTTATGAGGAAGTGATGGGATTCAAGTTGTTGTTGACCTTTGATGACAAGGACATCTCTACAGAATATTCTGCCTTGATGTCCAAGGTAGTTTCCAATGGCAATGGATACATCAAATTTCCCATCAATGAGCCTGCTGAAGGCAAGAAAAAATCTCAGATTGAAGAATACCTCGATTTTTATGGAGGTCCTGGAGTACAGCACATTGCCATCGCCACCTACGATATCATCCATACGGTTGGGGAATTGAGGAAAAGAGGGGTTGAATTTCTAGTAGTTCCAGACTCCTACTACGATGACTTACTCGATCGAGTGGGCAAAATAGACGAAGACCTAGCACCTTTGAGAGCGCTTAACATCCTTGTTGATCGTGATGAGGAAGGCTATTTACTCCAAATTTTCACCAAGCCTGTGCAAGATCGCCCAACCTTATTCTTTGAAATCATCCAGCGAAAAGGAGCTACTTCTTTCGGAAAAGGGAATTTCAAAGCCTTGTTCGAATCGATAGAGCGTGAACAGCAATTGAGAGGTAATCTATAATTCCTTGTTTAGGAGGCAGCTATAGGGTGTTCTAAGCCATGGCTCTCCACAACAATTTTATTAACTTGTAGTACTAAACTTAATTTTTAAATCCCATGAGTAGCATTGATCCTTCCATTCTAAAAAAGGCCGAAAGCTGGTTAGCAAGTTCAATCGATGAGGAAAGCAAAGCAAGCATCCGACAATTGATCGCAAGCAATCCCACAGAGTTGGTGGATTCATTCTATCAAGATTTGGAGTTTGGTACTGGAGGATTGCGTGGTTTGATGGGTGTGGGAACCAACCGGATGAATGTCTACACGGTGGCAATGGCTACACAAGGCCTGGCCAATTACCTAATCGCCTGTTTCCCAGATGAAAAAATAAAAGTAGCCATCACTCACGACAGCAGAATCAACAATACCTTATTTGCGATGACTACTGCGGATGTATTTACCGCAAATGGCATCGAGGTGATGTACTTTCGAGAAATGCGCCCTACACCCATGCTTTCCTTTGCGGTAAGGCACTTTGGCTGTAAGTCTGGGGTCATGATTACTGCTTCTCACAATCCCAAGGAATACAATGGCTACAAGGCCTATTGGGAAGATGGAGCACAAGTTGTAGCTCCACACGATACCAACATCATCAAGGAAGTTCAAAAGATCACCTCTTTCGAACAAGTAAATTGGAACAAGCAGGATGAGCTGATTCATTACATTGAAGAAGACTTTGATGCGATATACCTCGATCTAGTAAAAGAACTAAGCCTTTCGAAGGATGCAATACAGGCACAAAAATCCATGCCTATCGTGTTCTCTCCGATACATGGAGCCTCTGGCAAAATGGTTCCTGCAGCACTAAAAGCCTTCGGGTTTGAAAATATCCAAGTGGTCAAGGAGCAAGCTGAACCAGATGGGAACTTTCCAACAGTAATCTACCCCAATCCTGAAGAGGCAGAAGCACTCACGCTAGCGGTTGCTTTAGGTCAAAAAGTAGGTGCAGCGCTTGTGCTTGCCTGTGACCCAGATGGAGATCGCTATGCTGCAGTAGTTCCCAATGAACTTGGAGAATATGAATTGCTCAATGGGAATCAAACAGGAACGCTCCTGGTGTATTACTTGCTCTCCCGCCGTAAA
>JBIIGH010000262.1:0-3074 GCA_044236565.1 Algoriphagus sp.
GCGTCTCTGCGGGCACCCCTCGGATGACTACCGTGTCTTTGCCAAACTCATCGACGAGAAAGCCAAGGCTTACCAACTCAGGTAACATATCCATCACCAAAGCAAAGTCTGCTGGATTCAGGGTCAGTACCGTCGGAAACAAGCATTGTTGCGAGGCTCCTTGGGTCGTTTGCAGTTGCTTGCCGTAGCGCTCGTAGAGGATCCGCTCATGTGCCAGTTGCTGATCGACGATAAGTAGCCCGGTAGACATTTGAGCCACAATATAGCTTCGCTCTACTTGAAAGGTCGTTCCTGTTCCAGCACCGGCTTCCTGCTGCAATGCCATGGAAACCTCACCTGCGGAAGCTCTACTTGGAAAAGTGAGCAGCTCTTGGTCATCATCCCCCAAACCAGGAGATTTTTGGGAAACGGATGGGGGCACATCCCCTTCAAATAGTCGCTCCCATCCTGAGACAGAAGCCCGTTGAAACTCAGGAGTATTGTAGGTTTTGTAGCTGTATTCGCGGTCTACATCCACAGACACTTGCGGATTGGTCGTCCAATTTTCCTGAAAGTTGACATCCATGCTAAAATCCAGTGCCGGCATGACCTGATGGGCGCCTAAAGCCTGCTTAACCGCCGAACGGATCACTGCGTAGATGGTCCGCTCGTCTTCAAACTTGATCTCAGTTTTGGTTGGATGGACATTGATATCGATCGTCGCAGGATCAATCTCTAGAAACAACACATAGAACGGGTGTTGATCCCCTTGAATCAAGCCCTCAAAAGCGGTGTGTACTGCATGGTGGAGGTAGCTGCTTTTGATGTAGCGATTGTTGACGAAGAAAAATTGTTCGCCCCTTGTTTTTTTGGAGTACTCCGGTTTGCCTACATACCCTTTGATGCTGAGGTGGGGAGTTTCTTCCTCACAGGGAACGAGCTGATTTTGAATTCCTTTTCCAAAGAGCCCTACGATCCGCTGGCTAAGTTTGCCGGGCAGCAAGTTGTAGGTTTCCAAATCTTGTTGGTACAAGGAAAAGGCTATTTCTGGGTAGGAAAGGGCTACGCGTTGAAATTCATCCACGATATGCCGCATTTCCACAGGGTTGGACTTCAGGAAGTTCCTTCGAGCAGGCACATTGAAAAACAAGTTTTTCATGGCCACTGAAGTGCCTACAGGTGCCGCTACAGGCTCCTGTTTTTTAACTTCAGAACCTTCGATTTGAATCAAGGTTCCGACTTCCGCTTCTTGGGTTTTGGTTTTGAGTTCCACCTGAGCCACCGCAGCAATGGAGGCCATGGCCTCGCCTCGAAACCCAAAGGTGCGAATGGCAAAAAGGTCCTGAGCGGTACGGATTTTGGAAGTGGCATGCCGCTCAAAACTCATGCGCGCATCGGTGGGGGACATTCCTTTTCCGTTATCGATCACCTGAATCAGCTGCTTCCCTGCATCTTTGACTACTACCTGAATTTGGGTAGCTCCAGCATCAACGGCATTTTCGAGCAACTCTTTGAGCGCTGAAGCTGGCCGTTGAACTACCTCACCAGCTGCAATTTGGTTGGCAATCGCATCGGGAAGAAGCTGAATGTAATCAGGCATTTTTCCTTTTATTGAGGAATTTCACCAGAAAATATGCACCCCCAGCTCCGATACCAATATAAGCCAAGTACCTAAAAATGGAGGGGCCTATGTAAATATATCCAAATGCCGCTGCGACCATGCCCAAAAAAAGCAGGGTACGGATTATTCCAGTGGAATTGAAAACAGAAGTGTCTCGAGTCTTCATTCCTCGATAGGTAGAAAATGAGCCTTTCATCGCTGACCGCCTTGGAAGCTCAGAACCTCCAGCCTCTTCCGGCTCAATCAATCCTTCTTGCTCAAGCTCCTTTTTTATCCTTGAAGTACGCTCTTCAATCTCTTCCTTAATTGGATCGTAATACCTAGGCTTGATTGAAAAACGCTGGTGAGAGGCAGTCTTAAATATGGAAGGGAGTTTCATGCTTTTTCAGTTTTTCGAAAACGGTACTTGGATTTCTTATTCTTGAGGTGGGCTACCTTTTTAGGTTTTGGTTTTTAGTCCCTAGAAAATCCCAAAGTCGAGTTGAAGTTTTACAAACTTTTGTAACTTGAATCCTCGGGTCTTTTTTTGGAGACTTAGTCGAGATGAAAGCCTTTAGCTAACCTAAAAAGCCCTAAATCAATGGGTAAATTTAGGTAAAAATACAGAATTAAATGTATTCTATTCCATGAGAACACTGCATTTGCTCCACCTACTCTGGATCCTGTTGTTGGGAGTTTTTTTTCCAACTAAGCGGGTTTCTGCTGAGGTGCACAAGGACTCATTGGAAACAAAAAAATCCGATCACCAACAGCTTTGGGTAGACAGTGTGTTTCATGCGCTCACCTTTGAAGAACGCCTAGGGCAGCTCTTTATGGTAGCGGCCTACTCCAACAAGGATCAACGGCATGTGGATGAGATCAGTGCGTTGATCCAAAAAGAAAATTTAGGGGGCTTGATTTTTTTTCAAGGAGGACCTAACCGGCAAGCCCGCCTGACCAACTACTACCAGGCACAAGCCAAGACCCCCTTGATGATTGCGATGGATGCCGAATGGGGAATTGGAATGCGACTGGATTCTACCCTTAATTTTCCAAAAGCCATGACCCTTGGGGCCATCTCAGATCCCAACTTGGTTCAGGAAATGGGTGCAGAAATCGCCCGACAGTTTAAGGTCCTGGGCATGCATGTCAATTTTGCCCCCGTGGTAGATGTCAACTCCAATCCCGAAAACCCGGTGATCGGCTTTCGAGCCTTTGGTGAGGATAAAAATCGAGTTACCCAACGGGCCGTGGCCTACATGAAAGGGCTTCAGGAAAACGGAGTCCTTGCCAACGCAAAGCATTTTCCCGGGCATGGAGACACCGAAACAGACAGTCACTTTACGCTCCCCTTGATCGCTCATGAAGAAAAAAGAATCTGGGAAGTAGACCTGTATCCCTACCAAGAGCTATTCAAAGAAAATTTGATGTCCGTCATGGTGGCCCACTTGAATGTCCCTAGCCTCAACCAAGGATCTGCTGTATCCACCAGCCT
>JBIIGH010000056.1:0-11775 GCA_044236565.1 Algoriphagus sp.
ATCCGTGTCCCCTACCTGAATTCGGTAATAGGTTCCAAAAATCTCTCCCTCGTAATTTTTAAAGTTGACCTCTGGCTCGGAAGCACAGGAAGCAAGAGTTAGGAGTGTAAACAGGACAAAAAGGCGAGAAGAATGCATACCGGATTTGAGTTTGGAAATCCAAAGTTAGCCCATCACAACTAAATACGGCAAGGAAGGTGGAGTTGAATTTGCTTCTTTGTAAATTTCCATCATTGAAGCCCATTGCCAACAAGTAGGTTGCCCTTTGGATTCATCCCATTGTCACTCCCATGTTCAAACCCATTTTCTTTACCTTAATTTTTGCCTTTCTATCTATTTTGACCTTTGGTCAAGATACACTGCGTACCTATCATGCAGAGGATACGCTAAAGGTCAAGGAAGTGGTTTTGCTTGTCAATGGAAAAGCAAATGGCACCGTCAAACGATACGACTTGGAAGGGAGATTGGTCGTGATCGGCACCCTTAAAAATGAGCAGCGCCATGGGGTCTTTTACGATCTGGATCCAGAAACAGGCGATACCCTTCGCCAAGTAACCTTTCAAAATAACCAACGCGAAGGGGAAGCCTTGAGCTTTTATTCGGATGGCAAACTTCAGCAGCGCTCCAACTTTGTGGCCAACAAACTGGAAGGTGAAGTCCTTTCCTTTTTTGAAGATGGGGCCTTATCTGAAAAGACTCCCTTCCTAGCAAATAAACCCGAAGGTATTTCCCTCAAATACTATCCCAATGGATCCATTCAATCCAAAATCAGCTATTTAGCAGGACAATTTCACGGTACCCGAGAAGACTACGACGAATCCGGTATGCTGCAATACCAAGGCAATTACGAGCGTGGAATGCTGCACGGCAAAGAGGAAAGCTTCTTTCCGGATGGCAGCTTGCGCTCGCGGTTATTTTTCAACTTCGGAGAACTAGATGGCCCCTACTTGCTCCAACATCCCAATGGACAACCTGAACGTGTAGGGAACTATAAAAAAGGGGTTCCTCAGGGGGAACTGCTCAGCTACTATCCTGGTGGAGCACTGAAACAAAAAACGACCTTTGACAAAGGAATTCCTTCCAGCCCAAGTAGCAGTTATTACGAGTCAGGCACCATACAACAGCAGGAGTTTTATTCCAAAAAAGGAGAAAAAATCAAGGAGGAAAACTACTATCCCTCTGGAAAACTCGCCTCCAGGATCCCCTTCCTCAATGACTTAGAAGGAGGCGAAGCGATACTTTATTACGAAAATGGTAAGGCTCAGGAAATCAGACGTTTTTATAAAGGTAAATTAGATGGAATTCGCGAATTTTTCGATTCAAATGGGGTCCTATTGAGAACAGAAACCTACGAACTTGGAAATAAAATCAATAAATAACCTGCAAGTTCACCGCTAGCCAAATCGATTTTTCTATTTTTGCCCAAACGAATTCTTCATGAGCAAAGCCATCAAAGAAACTCATTTTTCCTTTCCTGAACAGAAAGGCTTTTACAAAGGTAAAGTACGCGACGTATACATGTTTGAAAAAGAGCTTGTGGTCGTCGCTTCCGACCGAATCTCTGCCTTTGACGTAGTCCTTCCACGGGCTATCCCCTACAAGGGACAAGTACTGAATCAAATCGCTGCAGGCTTCCTAAAAGCCACTGCAGATTTAGTACCCAACTGGGTTACTGCCACCCCAGATCCAAGCGTTACCATTGGCAAACGCTGTGAGCCCTTCAAAGTAGAAATGGTGATTCGTGGCTATCTCGCAGGACATGCAGCTCGCGAATATGCCTTAGGCAAGCGAATGCTCTGCGGTGTACCCATGCCGGAGGGACTGAAAGAAAACGATGCCTTTCCTACCCCAATCATCACCCCTACCACCAAGGCGTCTGAGGGACATGACGAGGACATTTCTAGAGAAGATATTTTAGCCAAGGGCATCGTCTCAGAGGAAGACTACCTGATTCTAGAAAAATACACCCGTGCGCTATTCCAACGCGGGCAAGAGATGGCCAAGGAAAAGGGGTTGATCCTGGTGGATACCAAGTATGAATTTGGCAAAGCAGATGGAAAGATTTACTTGATCGATGAAATCCATACCCCGGATTCTTCCCGCTACTTCTATGCGGAAGGCTACGATGAGAACCAAAAACAAGGATTGCCTCAAAAACAATTGTCCAAAGAATTTGTACGTCAGTGGCTGATTGCCAATGGCTTTCAGGGAAAAGAAGGACAGGTGGTGCCTGAAATGAGCGATGAACTTGTAGAAAGCATTTCAGATCGCTACATTGAGTTGTTTGAAAAAATTACAGGATCGGCCTTTGTTCGTGCAGAAACCACCGACATTGCCACACGAATTGAAAAAAGTATAGTAGATTACCTAGCCAACTAAGCACATACATGAAATATACCATCGATAAAAAAGAACAATACGTTGTTTTTTCCCCACTAGAGGAAAAAATTGACTCCCTATTGGCTCCTAAACTAAAGTCTGAATTGCTGACCATTCATGCTGAGGGCTACAGCAACCTGGTGCTCGACATGAGTCAAGTACAGTATGTGGATTCCAGCGGATTGAGTGCCCTACTCGTAGGAGACCGCGAATTTGGCCGAAATGGAGGGATTTTTGTGATCTCTGGTGTTCGTGACCACGTGATGAAGTTGCTCAAGATCTCCATGCTTGACAAGAAGCTGCGACTTGTAGCCAACTTGGAAGAAGCTGGGGAAATGGTATTTATGCATGAGATTGACGGAGGAGAAGACGAGGAGGGCGCTTGAGTCCAGAGTTTGAGATCACCATCCTAGGAAACACTTCTTCCATTCCCATGCATGGAAGAAATCACACTGCCCAAGTCATTCGATTTGGGCAGGAGTTTTTATTGCTAGATTGTGGCGAGGGCACCCAAATTCAACTTCGGAAATACAAGGCCAAAGCCTCTAAAATTTCAACCATTTTTATCTCCCACCTTCATGGGGACCATTACCTTGGATTAGTCGGCCTACTGTCCAGCTACCATCTCTCCAAACGGAAAGATCCCTTACGGATTTTTGGACCAAGAGGCCTTGATGAGATCATTACCACACACTTTAGATGGAGCCAAACCCGTTTGAGTTACCCCTTGGAGTTTAGGGAAACAACTACCGAAGGAAAGGTCATCCTACTAGATCATCCTCAATTTACGGTTTCCAGCTTTCCACTACAGCACCGCATCCCTACCACTGGATTTATCATTCAAGAAAAGGAAGGCTTCCGCTCACTCATCAAATCCAAACTCCAGGAAAGCCCCCTTCCTTTGGAGGCGATCCAACAGCTACGTTTGGGGCAAGATTACCGGGATGCAAATGGAGCTACTTACAATACTAAGGACTATTGCCATCCCTTAGCTCCGTTAAGAAGTTATGCCTTCTGCTCCGATACCGCATTCAATCCATCGTTGACAGCCTATTTTGAAGGAGTGGATGTCCTTTACCATGAATCCACGTTTGTGGAGGCGGATAGTTTTCGTGCCACCGAAACCTTTCATTGCACTGCCAAACAAGCTGCCCAGGTAGCGAAACTTGCGGGTGTAAAAAAACTGCTACTCGGCCATTTTTCTTCTCGATATCCCGATTTAGGGGAATTGTTGGCTGAAGCACAAACCATTTTCCCAAATTCTAGCTTAAGTGAAGAAGGCGTCACCTACCCCATCCCTACGAGCCATGACTGAATCCCCACAAAGCCGAAAGACCAATTTGTTTGTCATCCTAGGAGCGATATTCCTAACCAATGCCATCCTGGCTGAAATCATCGGAGTAAAGATTTTTTCGGGGGAACGCACCCTGGGATTTGAGCCAGTTCAATGGACTTTCTTCGGAGAATTTGTGCTGGACTTTAATCTCACCGCTGGTGCAGTGATTTGGCCAGTGGTCTTTATTACAACAGACCTGATCAATGAATACTTTGGTAAAAAAGGAGTCCGGAAAATCAGCTTTTTGACGGCAGGATTGATCACTTATGTTTTTGTGGTCATCAGTCTCGTAACTGCCTTGGTACCTGCAGATTTCTGGTTGGAAGTCAATAAGAGCCTGCCAGATGGTGGGGCATTTGATATCAACTACGCCTTCAATACCATTTTTAGACAAGGCTTGGGGATAATTGTGGGTTCGCTTACCGCCTTTTTACTCGGCCAACTGATTGATGTGTATGTTTTTCAAAAGCTTCGAGCAGTGACAGGTCCAAAAATGATCTGGCTGCGGGCCACAGGTTCCACACTTGTATCTCAATTCATCGATTCTTTTGTGGTGCTGGGGATCGCCTTCTATGTTTTCGGAAACTGGAGCATCTCCCAAATCGTGGCTGTAGGCCTCATCAACTATGTGTATAAGTTTACAGTTGCCTTAGCACTCACTCCCCTCCTGTATTTTGCACATGGCTTGATTGACCGCTACTTGGGCAAGGATCTCGCAGAAAAGATGACCGAAGAAGCGACTGAGGATCGGTCGTTTTTATAGCACAAAATACATTGTGCCAAGTACCAAGATTTTTAAGAAGCAAGAGCCGAGAGACAAGAGCCAAGACTAAACAGCCTGCTGACACTAGAAACTAGTTTTCAACTTCGAAATTCTACACTCAGTGTTCGGTGTTCGACATTAACTTGATGACGTATTTCGTACTTCGTACTTGGCACATGGTACTTCGTACTTTTTACAGTTCCCAACCAAATATATTTCGGACATCCCCCCTCAATTATACAGAATATTCTAAAAACTTCGGTCTTGCCCTTGGTTTACAAAATATTTCTACTTACTTTTGCATCGTCAATTTTGACAGAGCTATTTTTCGTGCCGTGAGTCCTTGCTGTTGCTTGTCTGGGATTTAGGATACCATGGCAAGAAAAACAAAGGACAACATCATGGAAAACACAATCAAATTCTCAGACCTGGGGATTTCGGAAGAAATCTTACGGGCCGTGGAAGAGATGGGCTACACCCAACCTTCCCCCATTCAACAACAAGCCATTCCTTTCGTATTGCAAGGCCGCGATCTAATCGGTCAAGCGCAAACGGGTACTGGTAAAACTGCAGCATTCGCAATTCCAATCATCGATTTGGTTGATGCTGACTTCAACAAGCCACAAGCGATTATCCTATGCCCTACCCGTGAACTAGCGGTTCAGGTAGAAGGAGAAATCCAGAAATTGGCCAAATACCACAAGAAAATCAATTCTGTAGCTATTTACGGAGGCGAATCTATTGACAAGCAGATTCGTGTGCTAAAGAAAGGCGTACAGATCGTCGTAGGAACACCTGGCCGTGTTCAAGACCACATCAACAGAGGAACTTTACGTTTGGAAGATGCAGGCATCATTGTTTTGGATGAGGCAGATGAAATGCTAGACATGGGTTTCAGAGACGATATCGAAGCAATTTTGCAAGAGATGCCAGAGGAGAGACAAACTGTCTTTTTCTCGGCTACCATGGCCAAGCCGATCCTAGACTTGACTCGCAAGTACCAAACTGATCCAGAGATCATTAAAGTTGCCAAGAACGAATTGACGGTTTCCAAAATCGATCAAGTGTTCTACGAAGTAAAGCAATCCTTAAAGATGGAGCTTATGGCCCGTCTGATGAACCTCAATAATTATGCCCTCAGCGTGGTGTTTTGTAACACAAAGCGCATGACGGATGAGGTAACTGAATCACTAGGTGCTCGTGGCATTCTTGCTGAAGCACTTCATGGTGACCTTTCTCAGGCACAACGTGACAAGGTAATGGGCAAGTTCAGAAAAGGACTTTGTACCGTATTGGTGGCTACAGATGTGGCAGCTCGAGGAATCGACGTAGACAATGTAGAGGCGGTATTCAACTTTGACATCCCATTGGATGAGGAGTATTACGTACACCGTATCGGAAGAACGGGCCGTGCCGGCAAATCAGGTACTGCAATTACGTTCATTACTGGCCGTAGAGAGATGATGAAGCTCAGAGACTTGGAGCGATACACCAAGGCAAACATCAACAAAATGACGCCTCCTTCGGTAGCGGAATTGGTTGAATTGAAGAAAACTCAATTTATCAAGGATGTACACCGCGTGTTGAGCAAAGAAGAGGACAACCAATTGTTTGAAGCTACACTCGGGCAGATGCTTTCCGAAGGTTTGACACAAGAACAAATCTCCCTAGGCCTACTTAAAATGGTCATGGGCGATACTGTGAAAGAAATGAAAGAGCAAGACTTCGGAATCGAGGCTCCTGCTTATGGAGACCGCAGAAGAGAAGGTGGACGTGAAGGAGGACGCGAGTCTAGATTTGGAGATAGAAGAGAAGGCGGACGTGGCGGTGAGCGATTTGGAGACCGAAGAGAAGCTGGAAGATCTGGAGAGCGATTTGATCGTGGTAGCAGATTTGGAGATCGAAAAGAAGGCGGAAGCCGTTTCGGAGATAGTGGAAGCCGCTTTGGCGACCGCAAAGAAAGCGGTAGCAGATTTGGTGACCGCAAAGAAGGACAAAGAGATTTTGCTCCCCGTACTGAGCGTGCGCGTGATGAGAACATGACTCGTTTGTTTTTGAACCTAGGTAAAAAAGACTTCATCCGTCCTGCCGACATCGTAGGGGCCATTGCAGGTGAATCTGGCCTAACAGGCAAAAGCATCGGAGGCATTGATATTTTTGACAACTTCTCCTTCGTAGATGTTCCTCACAAGGATGCAGAGCATGTAGTTCGCGTGATGAAAAATAACACCATCAAAGGTAAAACAGTGAACATGGAAATTTCAAAAGGCTAATCCCTTTATCTTTAAAAATCTTTAAAAGCACATTTCTTCATGAAATGTGCTTTTTTTGTGTTCTAGAACTGTTCACATCGCATGCAGCTTTTCTTCCAAGATTCAATCACCTCTCCTACCACCTACCTCACTGAGGAAGAATCGAAGCATTTAGTCCGCGTACTTCGTAAGAAAAAAGGAGACCAAATCCTCCTTACGGATGGGAAAGGGATGCTCTATACCTGCGTTTTAGATCAGGCAGATCCCAAAAAGGCGAGTTTGACCGTGTTGTCTTCCAAGGAAGCAGAGCTCGACCCTTTTTACATCCACCTGGCCATTGCTCCAACCAAAAGTCCCGACCGCATGGAGTGGATGGTGGAGAAAATCACGGAGATTGGATTTCATGAACTGACCCTATTGGATACGATGCATGGGGAACGTAGTTTCTTGAAGACTGACCGGCTCCAGAAGAAAATTATCTCTGCTTGCAAGCAAAGCATCAAGTGGAGAACACCGGCTGTGAATGAATCAACCAAACTGAGTGAACTATTGAAGTCTGCTGACTTTGTTGGTTTTCAGAAATTCATCGCCTACGTAGATGAAAATCATACCCACCACCTCCTCGACTTAGCCAAAGCAGGCGGAAAGTACCTTATCCTCATTGGACCCGAAGGAGACTTTGATCCCAAAGAGATTCAACTGGCATTTGCACATGGATTTCAAGCTGTTTCTTTGGGGAAAAGCCGTTTACGAACTGAAACGGCGGGTTTAGCAGCAATTCAAATGCTGCAAGTGGTAAACCGATAAGGGGATAGTCCTACCGAAATCCTCCCATTTTTAAGTGATTAAAGCACCAAAAAGATGGGAGATGCAAACACCCTCCCATCTTTTCAAAAAAATTGCAGGGAGAACTACCAAATTTCCTTAACAATTTTCTTATTTTACATTATCTTTTTTCATTCTCCTTTATTGGAGCCTTGTCTGAAGACTGAACTACTTTAAATCATCCCCTAGTGCCTTACAAAGAGCGAGAAATAGAGAAAAAATACTTTTCCATCGGAGAAGTGGCCGACATGTTTAAAGTAGCGGCTTCCCTTATTCGGTATTGGGAAGGTGAATTTGACATCATACGCCCTAAAAAGGATAAGAAAGGCAACCGACGATACACCCAAGACGACATCCAAAAGATTCGCTATGTGTACCACCTGGTCAAAGAAAAGGGATACACGCTACAAGGCGCCCAAGAAGTGATCGCCGCTGGAAAGAAACAGGGATTTGATAAAGTAGCAGCAGTTCAAAAACTTCAGGAACTCAAGGATTTTTTAATCAACCTGAAGCATGAACTCCATACCCGATCCAATACCGGAGGATAAACATTTTTTTATTGCCCTCGCCTTAGCTCCAAAAGTTGGACCTATCCTATTCAAAGCAATCGTAGCCTACGCAGGCTCGGCCTTAGCTTTCTTTTCGTTGCCACAAACTAAAGTGATCAAGATCCCTAGAATAGGGCGGAAATTACTGGAAATTCAACAGCAACAGGCCTCACTGCTTTCCATAGCAGCCACACTACTTACCAATCAAGAGCAAGAGGGTTACCGCTTGCTCACTTCCTTAGATGAGGAGTTTCCCAGGCGCCTAAAAGCTATCACAGATGCTCCCGTGCTCCTATTTACGAAGGGTAAAGCTAACTTTAACACAGCTCGAACGGTAGGAATAGTAGGTACCCGAAGTGCAACTCCCTACGGCAGAATCATTACCAAAAAAATCATTGAAGACTTGCTTCCTTACCAGCCAAGCATCGTCTCCGGATTGGCTTATGGCATTGACATCGAAGCGCACCGAACTGCCTTACACTTGGGATTACCTACGCTGGCCGTCATGGGATCACCCATCCACTTGATCTATCCATCAGCACACAAAGCAATTGCTGATCAAATGGTCCTTGAAAATGGAGCCCTAATCAGTGAATATGCACCCGGATCGATCTTGATGCCCGGAAATTTTCCCGCAAGAAACAGAATCATTGCCGCATTGTCTGACGCAGTTTTGGTTGTAGAAGCCGCAGTAAAAGGTGGGGCATTGATTACAGCTGAACTAGCTTTTGGCTACCACAAGGAAGTATTTGCTGTTCCCGGTAATCTGCAAGCCCCCTTTTCAGAAGGATGCAATCAGCTTATCAAAAGAATGAAAGCCTCCATTTATACAGGACCAAATGATCTCGCAGAGGCCTTACACTGGTCCAAACCTGGAGAAGCACGCACACCCAAAGTAGTCCAAGATTTTTCAACAAGAGCTGACTTGGAAGTTAAAATACTTACCCACCTCCAAAGTCAAGGCGATTCGGAATTGGATCAATTGGCTTTTGTCAACCAAATTCCATTGGGAATCCTATCTGCAACGCTACTTTCACTTGAGTTTGAAGGAATCATCAAATCCCTACCCGGAAAAAAATACAAACTCCTCGGTTAAATAGAATTAAAGGGAATCAGCTCGAATAGGAGCTGCTGAACTTCCCTATTCCTTCATTTTCCGAATTAGCTTCGGGTAATACCACAAATAAAACCCACTTAGCGCAAGGAAAATCAATCCAGAGGATACCAAGGTGGAATAGGTAAGTTTGGCCCCCTCCTCTCCTGTGGTGTAATAATCTACAATACTTCCGTCGTGCACTTTTTCGATCCAATCGGAATGCCGAGTCCCAATAGATAACACCTCACCCGAATATCCATCTACCTGAACTTCAGTAAAATGGGTTTTGAAGGTGATTTTAGCTGTACCCTTGTCTGGGCGAATGTCGATCCGATCTACTTCAGAATCTAGCCCCATTTTTTTCATTTCCTCCTCTCCAATGCGAACCATCTCAGAAGGCAAAATCCAGGTGCCTTGCTCCACCTTACTCGCTAAGGTTGGAGGCAATAGTTCAGCTTTCTTTTTCCAAGCCAACAAAATGGAGGTAATGCCAATTACAAGAAAAAATAAGAGCAATGGAATCCCTAGCCATCTGTGGATTTTTCGAAGAATTCGAAGACGTTTAACTTTAGAATTGGAAGGTGATTCAAGCATGATTGCAACTAGTTCAATAGGAAAAACCTATTCTACTTGGAAAGGCGGGCAAGATACTGAAAAATAAAAAGGAATCTCTTCCCTTTTCCTTTATTGGGAGATTCTAGTGAAGATTAGTGTGTATCAACTCCAACAAAAAAGGGGCGTTTGCCCCTTTTTTTATCTAGTCAAGAATCCTTAGAAGAGTTCTTTTGCGACTCTATAAGTAGTCTCTGCCTTACTCATCGTGTAAAAATGCAGCGTAGGCACCTCTGCTGCCATCAATTCCTTACACTGCTTAATCGCCCATTCGATCCCCACTTCCTTCACTTGAGCATTGGTGGTGCATTTTAAAAGTGCATCGGTCAACTCGTCTGGAAAATCCAGGAAGAAGGATCTCGGCAAGGCAGTAATCTGCCCCAAGGTTGTGATGGGCTTGATCCCTGGGATGATGGGAATGTCTATCCCGGTTTCCCGAACCTTGGCCACGTAATCAAAGTACTTTTGGTTGTCAAAAAACATCTGAGTCACCACATAGCTTGCGCCTTTGTCTACCTTCTCTTTGAGGTAGTTGAGGTCAAACTTGAGGCTTGGCGCCTCAAAATGCTTCTCTGGGTAGCCTGCAACACCCACACAAAAATCGGTCTGGAAGCTGGGCTCGGTTTCTTCATGCAAATATTTCCCCTGATTCATGTGAATCACCTGCTCTACCAGTTCACTGGCAAAAGAATGTCCATTGGGCTCTGCCACAAAGCGCTCTGCCTTAGGAGCATCCCCGCGAAGGGCCAGCACATTTTCTACCCCAATAAAATCAAGATCGATCAGCAAGTTTTCTGTTTCCTCCTTCGTAAATCCGCCACAAAGTACATGCGGAACTGCATCTACATCAAAACGATTCATCAAGGCAGCACAGATCCCAACCGTTCCAGGTCGCTTTTTGGTACTTACCTTTTCCAATAGTCCATTGGGATGCTTCTTGTAGATGTACTCCTCCCGGTGGTAGGTCACGTCCACAAAAGGGGGGGTAAACTCCATCAGAGGAGCAATCCCTTCTAGAAGTTCCTTCAAACTTTGGCCTTTTAGCGGAGGAAGTATTTCAAAGGAAAAAAGGGTGCTTTTCGCCTTTGCTAAATGTTCAGTGATTTTCATTGTGCTACAGTTTCAACAATTTCAGTTGGCGTATAAGCCAGATTGGGGGATAACAAGCGTTCAGCAGCTTGCAAGTTGATGCCTTTGCGGCTGGCATAACTGGCTACCTGGTCGGAACCAATTTTTCCTAAACCAAAGTAGCTACTCTCTGGGTGTGCAAAGAAGAACCCAGAAACGGAACTAGTCGGATACATCGCATAGCTGGAAGTCAAGGTAATGCCAATGGTTTTTTCCAAATCTAAGAGTTCAGAAATAGTCACCTTCTCGGAATGCTCCGGACAAGCTGGGTAACCGGGTGCAGGACGAATTCCTACGTAATCTTCCTGAATCAAGGATTCATTGTCCAACTGCTCGGATGTGGCATAGCCCCAGAACGACTTACGAACTTGTTCGTGCAAGTATTCAGTAGCAGCTTCGGCGAATCGGTCAGCCAATGCTTTAAACATAATGTCATTGTAGTCGTCTCCTGCTGCCTGAAATTCGGCGAGCTTGGTTTCCATACCCAATCCAGCAGTAACTGCGAAGCAACCCATGTAATCTACCTGATCGGGATGCAGGTAGTCTGCCAACGAACGGTTAGGAACTCCCTTGCCTTTTTTGCCTTGCTGTCTTAGAAAGTGGAAGCTTGCAATTTTATTTCCAGATGCATCCAATACAGCCGCATCGTCTTCTTCTCGCTTTACCGGGAACAAGGAAAATACAGCTTTAGCAGAAAGCCACTTCTCTTGGATCAGCGTGTCCAACATTGTTTGCGCTTCAGCAAATAGTTTGGTGGCCTCTTCTCCTACCACCTCATCTTTCAGGATTTTAGGGTACTTGCCTGCAAGCATCCAAGTACTGAAGAAAGGTGTCCA
>JBIIGH010000263.1:0-3051 GCA_044236565.1 Algoriphagus sp.
GTCGCTGGCATGTCTATGCGTGTGTCGGTGCTAAGTGATATTTCGATTTACACCCTCACAGAAGAGGGAGCAGAACCTTTGGAGTCGGTAATGAAAAAAATAGAATCCAACTACAAAGGAGATACGGGAGTAGATGCTTCAGCCTCTGATGCCGAGTTACGTGCCTTCTTAAAATCTGTGTTGCCTGAATTTGATCAGGACCGCGTGTACGTGTCCGACATCAAAAAATTGAATGCCTGGTACATGCTTATCCACAAAAACTGCCCTGAAGTACTTCAGGAGAGTTCAACCACTGAAAAAGAAGCCTAACACCTAGCCCCGTACCTACGGGGCTTTTTTGTACCTTAGCGAGATGTCCACCCTTGCCGAAGAAACTTTTGCCTTGGTCACCCAAGAACTAGCCCTTCCTGAAATTAAGGAGGAGTTTGACGAAGAAAAAGCAGTAGCCGTAATCACGCAGGCCCTGAGACAGCTGCTCGACAAGAATCTGGAACGTCTCCTACAAATCTGCTACCGGATAGATTTGTCAGAAAATACCCTCAAAAAAATCCTTTCCGAATCTCCCCCTGAGCAGCTTGCCTCAGATCTGGCGCAAGCCTTGTGGGAGCGGCAGAAACAAAAAATCGTCCTCAGAAGACGCTACTCAAGCACGGAAGGCTCCGAGTAGGTCAAGAGTCACTTTTTTCCTTCCGAGGGATTGCGTATGTTTCGTTCAAATCTCTTTTTATGGCAAATCCCATCTGGATCATGACCTCTGCTTTTGATCAGCTATCTCTGGAGGAGACGGTTGAAAAAGCACTTCAAATAGGTGTTCAAGGCCTAGATCTTTGCGTTTTCCGCAAGGATGGCACACGAAATGATTTCGTGGCTACGCACTTGGATTATTTGAATTTTGGTCCTGAAGAAGCCCAAAGCTTGCTGCGCCAGTTTAACCAAGCACCCCTTCGCTTGTCCATTGGAGCCTTTGAAAATCTCATCGGTGGAGATCCCATCCACCGCATTCACAACCAAAATCACCTCCTTCGTTTGATCCGAATCGCCTACCTATTGGGTGGCGATGACAACGACGTGACCGTAGGGACCTTTGTGGGCTACAATCACGAGCTGGGGAATGAAGAGGGTGGATTTGAGAAAAATTTGTTGGAATACCAGCGGATTTTTGGCCCCATCATCCGCTATGCGGCAAGCCTAGGGGTGACGGTGGTGTATGAAAACTGTCCCATGGAAGGATGGAGGAGTTCGGGATACACGGGCACTTTCAATAACCTAAGTGGGGTCTTGGCCGCGCGCAAGCTGATGTACGAACTGGTTCCCGAAAAAAACCACGGAGAGATCTACGACCCTTCCCACGATGTATGGCAGCATACCGACCCTGTATCTGTGATGCAGCATACAGACATGAGCCGAGTACGGCGAATCCATGTGAAGTCCACCCGCAATATATCTGATCCCTTTTGGGGAAATATGTATCCCATGCAGCAAATTCGGCCCGAATGGGCAGAGAAAGTAGGGATTACTTCCAGTAAAAACCCTTGGGATCGACACCACTATGAGGCCACGCTCCCAGGATTTGGACTAGGGGATTCCATGGATTGGAGAGCCTTTGTGGGCCTAGTGCGAGCGAAAGGATTTATAGGACCCTTTGAAATTGAAAATGAGGCGCTTCTTTCCAAGCAAACAGGCAGCATGGGTGCCATCGTCCAAGGCTGTAAAGCAGCAGTGCAAAATTTAGCCCCTCTGCTTTGGGAACTCAGTGCCGAAGGTTGGATCTATCCAGAGTCATCACATCAGCCACTCCAGGAACTGCTACGCAGCGATATTCCGGTGGTGACCATAGATCAGCTGCTGTAAATCCCAAAAAAAGTAATGGTTATCCTTGTTGCTCGTAGACAGTATCTGCAGGTAAGTTGGGCTGCTCTGCTGCGGCTACGGCCAACTGGTCACAACGCTCATTTTCGGGATGTCCTGCATGCCCTTTAAGCCAGAAGAACTTGGGCTTAAACTTGAGGTGGAGAGGGATGTAGCGAAGCCAGAGGTCCGGATTTTTTTTGTCTTTGAACCCCTTTTTCTGCCAAGACCAGAGCCAACCTTTTTCGATCGCATCCACCACGTATTTGCTATCCGAATAGACCTGAACCGGATACTCCGTAGTCTTGATCTCTTGGAGCGCACGGATCACGGCTAGGAGTTCCATTCGGTTGTTGGTAGTCAATCGGAAGCCTTCAGAAAGCTCTTTTCGGTGCTGACCAAACTTTAGTACAGCCCCATAGCCCCCAGGACCTGGGTTGCCTTTGGCTGCTCCATCGGTAAAAATGACTATCATGCGGCAAATAAATCAAAAAAAGCGACGCCTAGTTTTTTCATGCTCCAGCTAAAGGAAAGGCGTTGGTCTTGAAGATTTTTACTGCGATCGACAAGAGAATAATTCCAAATATTCTTCGAAGTACATCTACACCTGTTTTCCCAAGTTTACGCTCCAGCCAATTGGTGCTTTTAAGGACAATGAACACAAAAATCAGGTTGAGCAGGATGCCAATGGCAATGTTGATCTGTTCAAACTCAGCCTTCAAAGTCAAGATGGTCGTTAGCGTACCCGCTCCGGCGATCAATGGAAATGCAATGGGTACGATAGAGGCACTGGTACTGGCAGTGGCTTCGGGGTCTGGCTTGAAGAGCTCGATCCCCAAAATCATCTCAGCACCAAGGGCGAAAATGATTAAGGCTCCTGCGATCGCAAAGTCTTCTACGCCAATGCCAAACAAGGTCAAAATGGATTTTCCAACCAATAGGAAGGTAATCATCAAGATTCCTGCTACAATGGTGGCTTTCCCAGATTGAATATGACCTACTTTTTTACGCAGATTGATGATGATGGGAATAGATCCCAAAATATCGATGACGGAAAATAGGATGAGGGAAACCGAAAGGATTTGTTTGAAATCTACCATGGCGCAAAGGTAAGAAGATTTTGTCGAGGACGGGAATCCTTTACCAATTCCAACTGGGGATTTAAAGGAGGTCAGCGCCGTCTTCCACCTCTTCCAAAGCCTG
>JBIIGH010000264.1:0-3026 GCA_044236565.1 Algoriphagus sp.
AATTGAAAATCAAAATGGGAGCACCCGAGGGACGTCCTGTCGCTGATTTTTTACCTACCATCAGTATTAAAGCAAAGGATTTGGCTACTGAGATGACAGGATTGAATGTACAAACCAAAGACCTAAGCGGTCAAAGCAGAATCGAGATGGAGCATGTGGATAACAATTTGGCTGTTCGAGACATGCTAACCCAACGGGGAATTGTACCAGAAAATTTGCCTCCAGCAGAGGATGTTAAAAAATTGAAACGAAAGCTGCAAGGAGACGAAAAAAATGTGTTGATGGGTTCAAAAAGAAGAAGAAACGACTCAGATTGATAGCATTTTGAATGTCTTTAGATCCTATTTATCGGATGATTACTTGTCAAGCCTAACCTATTCCATTAAAAATGGCAGCCTATGATATGCTGCCATTTTCTATGAAATACCTCAATAAGCTTTTTCAAGGGACGGAATGTCCGCGATGGCCTGTGGATAACTTTGTCCCAAGTCGATTTTTAAGTTGCGCAACTCGGATGTGGATAACTCCCATGGCTGGTGGATGTCAAAGCCACGAATAGCGTGCAACTCAGGGATCCATAAGCGAACAAAGTCCCCATTTCGATCGTAATTTTTAGCCTGACGCAGGATGTTGAAGTAGCGATTTTCTCGGGGATCGTTGCCTACTCCGCCTACATACATCCAGTTGCCCCAGTTGGAACATACATCGTAATCCACTAGCATACTTTCAAAATAGCTTGCTCCCCAGGTCCAGTCGATGCCCAGGTCATTGACTAAGAAACTTGCCACGATTTGACGACCTCGGTTGGACATGAATCCACTCGCATTCAGTTCACGCATGTTGGCATCCACAAATGGAACTCCTGTCTTCCCCTCTGCCCAGCGCTTAAATTGCGCCTTATCCCTTCGCCAGGAGTCCACTTGATTTCGGATGCCGCTTACTTGAAATAGTTTGGTGCCGTGTTTTTTGGCGATAAATCGAAAATAATCCCTCCAGATCAACTCAAAAACCAGCCAATAGGTACTGTCGTTTTTGACGCGCTCTTTCTCGTACCGCTTCACTTCTGTGTAGATGGTACGCGGAGAAATGCAGCCCAAGGCCAGCCAAGGCGATAGCTTGGAGCTGTAGTCCATGCCAATCAAGCCATTGCGCGTTTCCTTATACTTCTTGAGTAGGTCTTTTTCCCAAAAATAGGACTGAAGTTGCCCAAGTGCGGAAGACTCACCCCCACGTATCTTCAACCACGACTGTTCATCTCGCTTGGGCTTCTCCAGTCCATAATTGGCAAGCTTGGGGAGCGGTCCTGCATTTGGGATCAGCGCTTCTCCAGGGTAGTTTACAGCAGTGGGTGTAGGAAAAGGAGCACGGATTTTACTCTGCTTTTCTACCTCTTTGCGGAATTGGGTAAATACTTCAGGCGTTTGTTTGATCGGAAAAGGCAGGTCGTCCTTGTGGTAAAGGGTACTTTGCCAGAAGCTTTCGCAGGCGATTCGCTTTGAAAATGCGGCTTCCTCTAGGCCTTTATCTACTTGTCGCTCTTCTGAAGTCACTTCTTTGGAAAAAAATATGGCCGAAGCCTGGATCTGTTTTGCGAAATCCACCAGGACTTCCTCTGGCTTGCCGATAAGGATTACCAAATTGGCGCCAACTTGAATAAAGGAGTTGCGAAGATCTTCAAGTGCTTCTGTCAAAAACTGGGCACGAAAAACGCCTGTTTTTGGAAGGCCAAGCTTGGTTTTTTCAACTTGTCGTGGATCACAGCAGTAGACCGGGATAATCTCTCCCCCCTGCTGTATTGCCCTTGTCAGCGTCTCATTGTCCAAGAGTCGAAGGTCATTGCGAAACCACACCACAATCCTGTTGTACTTCATGGTGGGCTAACGGGCTGTGGAAGGAAAGTGTTTTCATTGTTTCAAAAATTTAGGAAGATTTCGAAGAAGCGGGTAAATCGGCCCTCTTGAATGCTTGGCTTGAAGTACTCTTGATTTTCAAATCAAAAAATTCACTGGATTAGCGTAACTTTTGATTGAAAATTCATTCTCGCGATGTTACAACGATTTTTGATTCTAGTATTTTTTAGTTCGTTTGCTTCCTGTAAACCTGCTCTTGGCCCTGAAGAAACCCTTTTTGTAGACCTCGCCAATCTGGAAGCTTTGCAAGGAAAAAAGGAGTACCTGGCTTCGCCTTTTGTAGCCGCTGGGGATCGGATGTACCTAATTGGCAACCAGAATGGAGCCTTTCAAGACATGGGCTGGCATGTGGAGGGAGAGATGGGGGGAATCTGGCTGCATCCCATCAAACTGATGGATGGATTTACGGCTTCGGTAAGCCTTGGAAACGATACTTTTTGTCTCGACCAAGCTGAAACGTTCACCAATTATCCCTTTGCCAATAAGCACCAATTTTTGGTCAAAGAAGCGGGCCTGGAAGTCGAACGACTCCAATTTGTGCCCGATGGAAAAGAAGGGATGACGATTCTTTTCCGCGTCAAAAATGTGGATACCTCTGATAAAACCATTCAATTTCAATTCCATGCATTTGTGGACCTGATGCCGGTTTGGTTGGGAGAGCGCACCCAACTCATTGATCATCCCGATGCGATTTCTTTTGATTCCAAAACGGCTACCTTTTCTGCAAAGGACCAAGGCAACCCCTGGTTTACTGTTTGGGGGACGAAGGAAGGCCTTCTGCCGCAACCATCACAAGCCTTGAATTGCAACTATTCACCCAAAGGAAAGGGGACCTCTTCTGGGTTTACCCTAGAGTTGAAACTACCTGGAGGATCCGAACAAGTAGTGCCTATATTTATTGCAGGATCTACGGCAAGTGAATTGAAGGCCTTGGAAACGCTGGCAGACCTAAAGAAAAGTCTAGAGTCCGATTGGTTTGCCAAAAAGAAGCGCTACGAACAATTGGCCCAGCAGGCAGAAATTCAAGTTCCCGATCCGGAATTGCAGCGTACCTATCGATGGATCAAGTACAATTCCGATTGGCTAGTACGGGAGGTGCCAGGCATTGGAAGGGGA
>JBIIGH010000057.1:0-11607 GCA_044236565.1 Algoriphagus sp.
TGCCGCCTACGCCATCCTCGTTGTAGCGATCTCGATCGATCAGCTCGGGGAGAATCCCCATGCGATCGGCCCCAGTGGAGTCATGTAGGTACCTGCCCAAAACCCCCGAATCCGCCCCAATCCCATCAGGGTGAGCCTTTGATTTGGAATTCATCAGGATCCGCGCGGACTCACAGGCTGAAGCGCCTAGGACCACTACTCTTGACTTCAACTTGTATTCTTTCCGATCTATCTTGGATACAAAGGATACCCCGTTGGCTTTGCCGGTGTCATCCGTAGTTACTTTCCGAACCATGGAATAGGTGAATAAGTCCACCTTTCCTTTTTTCATGGCAGGATGGATCAAGCAGGTGCCTGAGGAAAAATCTGCATAGGCTTGACAGGCACGATTGCATTGATTGCAGAAAAAACAAACTCCCCGCTCCGCATTGATGGGGCGGGTCAGCATGGAAAGTCTTCCAGGAATCATCGGTATTCCTGCTTTATCAGCGCCCCTTTTGATGAATAATTCATGCAGTCTGGGCTTGGGAGGAGGGAGGAAAAATCCATCTGGCTCGTTGAAAATGCCCTCTTTGGAACCAAAAACCCCGATCAGCTTGTCGACCTTATCGTAATACGGCTTCAAGTCCTCGTAACCAATGGGCCAGTCGTGACCCATGCCATCGATACTGGCGCGTTTGAAATCATTGGGTCCAAAGCGAAGTGAAATTCTCCCCCAGTGATTGGTGCGACCACCCACCATTCGGGACCGGAACCAGTCAAACTGCGTTCCATCCTTGCGGGTGTAGGGCTCGCCTTCTATCTCCCATCCTCCGATGGCCTGATCAAAATCTCCAAAGGGGCGGATTTTGGTGCCCGCACCTCTTCTTGGAGATTCCCAGGGTGGCCGAAGCTGGGTACGATCTTCTTCCTTGGCGGGGTCAAAATCTCCACCTGCTTCTACGACTGCTACTGAAAGTCCGGCTTCAGAAAGAATTTTGGAGGCCATGCCTCCGCCGGCACCCGAACCAACAATGATGACGTCGTAACTATCTTGGGTTTCTTTGATTTGTAAGGCCATAAACGAATGGGGTTGAAACGAACTAAACTAGCAATTACTGAGCAACTTAGAAAACCTAAAGTTTAAAGTGCTTTTGAAATGTAGGGCCACAAGGTTTCCATGACCAAACGGTGTCCTTCCGCGGTGGGATGGATTCCGTCGGGAAGGTTTAGATCCGGGTTGCCCGCTACACCTTCGAGCAGGAAAGGGATCAACTCAATGTTTTTTTCCTTTGCGACAGCAGGGTAAATGGCTTTAAATTCTTCCGTGTATTCCTGCCCCATATTCGGAGGAATCTGCATGCCTGCCAAGATGATTTTTGTGTTTGGGTATTTGGCTTGAACCTTGTCCACAATGGCTAAAAGGTTTTTCTTGGTTTCGGTGAGTGCAATCCCCCTTAATCCATCGTTACCACCCAATTCTAGCACAAATAAATAAGGCTCTTCTTCCAAAAACCAGTCCAAGCGACTCAAGCCACCGGCGGTAGTTTCCCCACTTAGTCCTCCATTGATCACGCGAAACTCTTTTTTCAAGCTATCCAAGCGGGTTTGAATCCGACCGGCAAAGGATTCTTCCGGATCAATTCCATAGCCTGCAGTGAGGCTATTTCCAAAAAATAAAATGGTCTTATTCGCCGTAGAGTCTACTACTTGGTTTCCTTCTTCAGCTTGCTTTTTTTCGGTTGATGCACTACAGGAGGTAAGCCATGCAGCCAAAACAAAAAGCAAGTAAAAGGAGAAATTTCTGTGTGTTGATTTCATAATGAATCGGTTAACTTTTGAATTGCCCAAATGAGGGGCAGGGTGGATGGTTTACTTTACTCGAGATGCCGCCTTGGTCGATCAATTTGTGCTATCTGTCGACAGGAAGCCCCTTAACTGCTGTAATTTTGTTTTCTTTACGCGAATTCCAACGAATTTTACAAAGTCGCTAACAAATTAAGCAAAAATAGCGTTTGACTTTTCAACTCCTCGAACAACTTCATGTCCATTTTAGACCTTCAAAACGTAAGTAAAACGTATCAAAGCGGTAGCCGAAAGCTCACCGTCCTTGATCAGGTAACTTTTTCTATCCAAGCTGGAGAAACCATCGCCATCGTCGGACCCTCCGGAAGTGGGAAGACCACCCTTTTGGGTTTGTGTGCAGGCCTTGATTCCAGCAGTACCGGTTCTGTAGTACTCAATGGAGAATCCCTTGAAAAGTTGAATGAAGATCAGCGTGCTGCAGTTCGAAGTCGAGATGTGGGTTTTATTTTTCAAAACTTTCAGTTGCTCCCCACCCTCACTGCATTGGAGAATGTGATGGTGCCGCTGGAATTGAAGAAAAGAACCAATGCGAAAGAAAAGGCCATGGAGTTGTTGGATAAGGTAGGACTGAAAGATCGTGCTACCCATTACCCAACACAACTATCCGGTGGAGAGCAGCAGCGTGTTTCTATCGCCAGAGCCTTTGCCAATGCACCCAAAATACTTTTTGCCGATGAGCCGACTGGCAACTTGGACACCGAAACAGGCGCCATGATTGAAAACTTGATTTTCGATTTGAATAAAGAGCAGGGAACTACCCTCGTTCTCGTCACGCATGACTTGGAATTGGCAGCCAAAACGCAGCGAATCGTTCATATTAAGGGTGGAAAAATACAGGAGGAGACGCATGCCTGATTTTGCCTGGATTTTAAAAATGGCGCTGCGGGATTTTAGAAAAAATCTCTCCCGCTTGCTACTTTTTGTTTCCTCCATTGTGGTGGGAATAGCGGCATTGGTGGCAATCAGCAGTTTTGGAGAAAACCTAGTCAAAGACATTGATAACCAGGCCAAGGAGCTGTTGGGTGCAGATTTGGTACTCGAAAACAACAAGCCTCTTGGAGACATCGGGTTAGATTCCCTTGCGGTGGCAACTGCCTCCGAAGTCAATTTTGCTTCGATGGTGGCTTTTCCTAAAAGCGATGCCAGCCGACTCACACAAGTACGAGCCTTGGAAGGAAATTTCCCTTTTTATGGAAAGTTTGAAACCATCCCTGCAGCCGGGGAGAAAAGTTTTAGAAGTGGAGGCCAAAAGGCTCTAGTAGAAAAAGCGCTCATGGCCCAATTTGATGCGCGAATAGGGGATTCCATTAAAGTGGGTAACCTGAACTTTGAAATTGTTGGGGAGCTGCAAAAGGTGCCCGGCCAAACTGGAATTACCGCTAGTGTCGCCCCTGCTGTCTACATCCCTTTGGCGTATTTGGAGGCCACTGGCTTGGTGCAGTACGGTAGCCGCGTGGAGTACAATCGGTATTTGCAATTTGCTGCGGGTACCGATGTAGCCAAATTGATCAAGCCCTACGAAGCGCAGTGGGAACTCGAACGGATCGATGCGGATACGGTTGAAGACCGGAAACAAAGTACCGGACGCTCGTTTGGCAACTTGTCCAATTTCTTGAGCTTGGTGGCATTTATCGCCTTGCTGCTAGGCTGTGTTGGTGTAGCCTCAGCTGTCAATGTGTTTGTAAAGGAAAAATTAGCCTCCGTAGCCGTGCTTCGCTGTTTGGGAGTAGCCTCTCTGGATGTATTGTTGATTTATCTCCTTGAGATTGTAGGAATGGGCTTTATTGGAGCCGCGATAGGTTCCATCTTGGGAACCTTGCTGCAGTTTGCCCTTCCCGTTGTTTTCGCAGACTTTTTGCCTGTGGAAGTCACGGTTGGGATATCCTGGAAATCTGTGGGCTTTGGCATGGTCACGGGCCTATTTGTATCCATACTCTTTGCATTATTGCCACTCCTAAAGGTGCGCAAGGTTTCGCCTATGGCCACCTTACGACCAGAAACTGCCGATACAACCTTGCTGAAGGATCCCGCTCGATGGGCTGTTCTGGCAGGAATTCTGTTATTTATTTTTGGCTTTAGCTTTTACCTCCTCGGCAAGGTTACTTGGGCTTTGGGTTTCACAGCCTTTGTGCTCGTTGCCTTTGGCATGCTTTGGGGTGTGGGTACTGCGCTGATGTGGGCCGTTCGTAAGTTTTTACCACTATCCTTGAGTTACCCATGGAGGCAGGCCCTGTCCAATTTGTATCGCCCCAATAACCAAACCATCTCGCTTATTGCGACCATTGGTCTGGGTACGGCGATGATCAGCACCTTGTTTTTCTTGCAAAATCAGTTGCTTCAGGAAGCTAAGTTTGCGGATAAAAAAGATCAGCCCAACATGCTCATGTTTGACATTCAAACCCCTCAGTTAGAAAAAGTGCGGGAGCAGGTGACAAGTCGAAAGATGCCCATCTTGCAGGAGGTGCCGATCGTGACGATGCAATTGAATACCATCAATGGGATTACAAAAAAAGCAAACGAGGAACTGCCAGAAGAGAAGAATTACAGCCGTTGGCTTTACAACCGAGAGTTTCGGGTGACCTATCGGGACACCTTGATCAGTTCGGAGCAGCTCACTGCTGGGGAACTGATTCCAAAGGGAAGTCGAGGAGACAGCATTTTTGTTTCCTTTGAGAAAGGATTTGGAGAGGGGAATGGTTTTAAAATCGGGGATGAAGTAGAGTTCAATGTGCAGGGTCGCCCCATCAAAACCTATATCGGAAGCTTCCGGGAGGTGAAATTCAATCAAGTCTCCACCAATTTCTTGGTCCTTTTTCCTGAAGGCGTTTTGGAGGAAGCTCCCAAGTTCCATGTGATCATCACCAAAACGAGCACAGACAAGCAGGCCGCTGAAATGCAGGCTGCTATGGTTCGGGAATTTCCAAATATCTCCATCATCAACCTCGGAACGATTGTCGAGACACTTGAGGAAATTTTGGGCAAGATCAGCTTTGTGATTCAGTTTATGGCCTTTTTCTCCATTGCTACAGGGATCTTGGTGTTGATTAGTTCGTTGATTATCAGCAAGTACCAACGCATGCGTGAGAGCATCTTGCTCCGTACCTTAGGCGCTAGCTCTGCTTTGGTGCGGCAGATCAATACCTTGGAGTACTTCTTTTTGGGAAGCCTTGCCTCCCTTTCTGGAATTTTGCTTTCCTTCCTTGCGACGTTTTTGTTGGGCAAGTTTGTCTTTCAGCTGAACTTTAGTTTGGCTTGGAAGGAGGGTTTGGTGATTTACTTGGTGATTACCCTGCTTACGATTGTATTGGGCTGGCTCAATGGTCGAAAAATCATCAACCAACCTCCGATGGAGATTTTGAGAGGGAATGGGTAAATGCAATGTGATTATCCGCAAATAAATCGCTCTGTAGGAAAATCAACTCCTGCGGATAATCGCTCACAGACCACTGTCCACAGCTCACATAATTGAACTACAAAATTTAGTTAAAGTAGTTGCAGTTGAAAAAGTAGCTAATCCTATAAAACAAAAAAGGCTTGCATCGCTGTTAGCCTTTTTTTCATTTATCTATTTTGAATATCCACAGTGTTTAATAGCCATCTTTTGAGTCTCCGGTATAATTGCGGATAATTCCATGTTCCATTTTTTTGAATCAGGAATAACCTTTTTTTTTAATATGAACCAAAAGGTAAACCCGTGGGTTAATAAATAGAAAGTTGTCAGTTGCCGAGTTTTTAAGGCAAAATGATATGGAAGGAAAAATAATTTATCTAGAAAGTTAAAAGGATGACTGAAACCAAAAAATCAATCAAAGACATCAGTGTTCCTTCTCATGAAAACTGGATGGAGAAGGTTGCCTGGAGAAAAGCGAATAAAGCCTGGTTGAGAAAATCAGCGGCTATAGCGCTGAGGATTTTGGATGCTTTAGAAGAGTTGAATTGGAAGAAAGCAAAACTAGCTCAAGAAATGGGCATTTCTCCTCAGCAGGTGAGCAAGTATGTGAAAGGGGAGGAGAATTTTAAGTTGGAGACCCTCTGTAATCTTGAAAAAGTACTTGGAATAGAGTTGGTGACTATTCTTCAAAGCGATGAAGAGGTGGTTCAAAAAGGCACTAGGAAATATGTTGAGCCTACTGAAAAGGTGGGAAACATGAGTAACCTTTGAGGTCTTTTTTGGACCTCGAAGGTTTAATTCTTTTAATATAGATTTTTAAAACCTTCGCGGTTTTGGTAAATCTCAAAGGTTGGACCTAACCTTTGAGGTCTTGCAAACCTTTTGTACTGGTTGAAAAAAGCTTCCCTAAAAAAATAAATCAAAAAAAAAGGGCTGTCAAAAGACAACCCTTTGTACCCAGAGCCGGAGTCGAACCGGCACGAGTGTAACCTCACCTGCCTGCCGGCAGGCAGGTTGGTGTTTGTGACCTACTTGCGGCAGGCAGGCCAGTGCCTTTCTCATCGAATTTTCTTTAGAAATTCTTTCCCAATCCCACTTTTCAGGTATTTTTCTCTTTTCCTTGCTTCAACTCGAATGCCTACTTTTTCGGAATAAATCAATCGAAAAGGTGCATACAATTTGGTGGATCTGCCTTTACCAGAATTGTGCTCTTGAATTCGCCTTTCCATATTGTTGGTTAGCCCTACATAGATGTAGTTCTTGGAAAGGCTTTTGATTGCGTAAACAAAATAATCATCCATAAAAAATCGTCAAAAAAATAGATCAAAAAAAAAGGGCTGTCAAAAGACAACCCTTTGTACCCAGAGCCGGAGTCGAACCGGCACGAGTGTAACCTCATTGGTGTTTGAGACCAACGCGTCTACCAATTCCGCCATCTGGGCATTAAACACTTCCATTCCGTATTGAATGGGGTGCAAATATGAGTACAAAAATGATTTTCTACAAACTCATTCTCCTACTTCCTGTATTTTTTTTGTGCTCCATGCTTGAGGCTTCTCTGAAAACAGGGTTTTTGTAAAACTCCAAACGGATTTAAATAGCTGTGAATCACGATACTGATTCAAAGCCTCCTCGCTTTCCCAATGGCTGTAGGTCACAAAAATATTTTTTTGATTGTGATCCTGCCAGAGTTCCAAATGCCGACAACCGGGAAAATTTCGAATTGCAGATTTGTGGATTTCAAAATTTTCTAGAAATGCTGAAGCGGCTTCAGGTCGGAAGGTCATCTGGACCACACGAATCAAACTCATGCTTCAAAGTTGATGTAAACCACACTATCTCGCTTCAAACCGAGCAAGTTGCCACCATGTCCATGATTGATGCCAATTTCTAGTACATCCAGGCTGTTGAAAAATAAATAAGGCTCACCTGCCTCCACTTGGTCGTAGCCCGTCTGGAGTTGGCGGTGCGTCTCTCTTCCAAACTGTACGGTGAATTTCCCTGTGTTCAACTTTTCAAAAACCTCTCGTTGGATATTGGTAATCAGGTTTCCATAGCGGTCTACACGCACGACATGCCCTACAATCTGCTCTCGTGTAGCCTTGGCTTGGCGTGACATTAATTTTTTGAACTGGGTGGAAGGTCCTCCAAAGTCATGAATAGCAGCGCCAGAAGCTACTTTTGCGGCAATAGGGGCTAAAATATCGCGAGTAGGGAAGGTAGAGTCCTTCACATGAATGTCGGCAAACTGCACGATAATCCCTGGGTCGTAATCCGCCAACATGCTTAGAATCCCATTATTGGGTCCGATAAAAATATGATCTTCCAGCTTGATGCCGATGTATCCTGCTGTTGCGGTACCTGTAGTGTTGATGCCCACCAAATGCACGGTGCCCTTCGGGAATTCCCGGAAAGTAGCGCGAAGAAGGAATGCGGCATGCTCCAAATCAAAAGCCGCTATTCCATGGGATATATCCACAATTTGCAACTGTGGATTGATGGATAGCATCTTGGCTTTCACTGCCGGAACATAGTAATCCACGTCCCCGAAATCAGAAAGGAATGTCACCAAGGCCATAAGAGCATGTAAAGTAAAATTTTGTAGTTTTGTCTGTTGGGGACTGAACAAAAATAGACATTTTATTCTTTTGCCTTCAAGGTGTACCTAATCTAAACAAAACTTTGGTCGAAAAAGTAATTACCCTAGAGCATGTTCCCTTGGCTGAGTTTTTTGGCACAGCCGATGAAAATATTCGTCAGATCGCACAAGCATTCCCACAGTGTAAAGTGATTTCTCGCGGAAATGAAATCCGTATTCAAGGAAGTCCCCCAGAAATTCTGAGAATCAATGATCTGATCAACATGCTTTTGGAGCACTTTGAGCGCTTTGGAAGTTTGAGCCCAGAGCATGTCAAGGATTACTTGGCCATCGAAGGAGGCCCCTTTGAAGAAGCCAATAAAGACCAAGTGATTGTGTTTGGAAATAAGGGTTTAGTCATCAAGCCTAAGTCTGCCAACCAACGCAAGTTGGTCGAAGCAGCCTTCAAAAACGACTTGGTGTTTGCATTAGGCCCCGCCGGAACAGGCAAAACCTACATTGCTGTAGCCTTGGCGGTACGCGCATTGAAAAACAGAGAAGTCAAACGCATCATCATCACTCGACCAGCTGTGGAAGCTGGCGAGAATTTGGGATTCCTTCCAGGTGATTTGCAAGAAAAATTAGATCCCTACTTGCGACCGATCTACGATGCACTTCAAGACATGGTGCCCCCGGAGAAATTGAAGTATTACCAAGAAACTCGCGCCATTGAGATCGCACCGCTTGCTTACATGCGCGGAAGGACGCTCCATGATGCCTTTATACTCTTGGATGAGGCTCAGAATACCACGGCCGAACAGATAAAAATGTTTTTGACTCGAATGGGACCCAATTCGAAAGTTATCATTACCGGAGACCAAACACAAGTAGATTTACCTACCCGACAAAAATCTGGACTTTCCGAAGCACTTCGTGTACTGAATGATGTCAAAGGAATTGGTGTAGTGCGCTTGAGCGGGTCTGATGTAATTCGACACAAACTGGTCAAAGCTATCATCGCCGCTTACGAGAAAAGTGAGGAAGAAAAAGAAAAACTACGCCATGAAGCCAACAGTAGAAAAAATAACGACTGAGGAAGGTCTACAAGCTGCATTTCATATTCGCGAACTCGTATTTGTCGTGGAACAGGAAGTAGATGCGTCGGAGGAATACGACGAGTTTGAAGACAGCTCAATTCATTTCTTAGCGAAACTGGATGGAGCCCCTGTGGGTACCGCTCGCTGGAGATTTACCGCAAATGGGGTGAAAATGGAACGGTTTGCCGTTCTCCAAGAAGCAAGAGGACAAGGAGTAGGTCAAGCCTTGGTGGCGGCAGTACTTGCAGACATCAATCTGCATCCGGATGGAAAAGCAAAAAAGAAATACCTCCATGCCCAAATCCCTGCGATGCCATTGTATTCCAAATTTGGGTTTCAAGCGGTAGGGGATCAGTTTGAGGAATGTGCTATCCTGCATTATAAAATGGAACTGAGTTAGAAAGCGCTCTTTTCCAAGTACGCGAAAATCAATTTTTTATGGGGATTTGGCATTCATCCCCTTCTAGGTAACTAGGAATGAGTTTGGATGGCCACTAATTTTTTACTTTTTAATTTTTTAGTCATGACTTTTGCTGACTTTCCCTTTTTGAGATACCTCTTCTTTTTCTTTGGTGGGGTAGTACTTACAGCTTTGTTTCCACAGGTATCGCCCTCCCTTTTCTTGCGGCTATTGGCTGCGATTTGGTTAATCTATCTAGCACATCTGATTTGGTCGTCTACTCCGAATACGTTCTTTAGCTCCTCTTTGGCCTACCTGCTCTTGATTGGACTGGGCTGCTATGTATCCCTTATTTCTAAACAAGAAGCACTTGCCGGAGACATCCCTTGGGAAGAGGGCAAAGGCTACCTTGCTGAAGTGCAGCGCTACGATGTCCCCAAAGCCAATTCATCGGAGAATTTACTCGCAGTAGTTGCCATAAAGGGAGCACAAGGTTGGCAGCCTCAGAAATCATTGGTTCTGGTGTACCACCAGATGGAAGAGGCATTGTACCCGGGTCAGGTGATCTGGGTCCCCAGCAATCCGGAACGGCTAGCCCCTCCGAGTTTTCCCAATGAATTTAATTACAAGCGTTTTTTGGCTGCCAAAGGAATTCACTTCCGGCAGTTTCTAGGGAAAAAATTAGCCCTGCTTCCACTAAAGCAAAGCAATGACCTGAATTTCACCTTGGAGCATTTGCGTCATTATTTTGCGGGGGTAATTGACCAGTATGTTCTTAGGCCTGAGTCCAAACAAATTGCCTTGGCACTCCTGCTGGGACAAAAGGAATCCCTAAGCAAGGAGGTAAAGCAAGCCTATTCGGCAACGGGGACCCAGCATATTTTGGCTGTTTCCGGACTTCATGTAGGGATCATCTACTCCATATTGCTGCTTCCACTGACTTTTTTTAAACAGGAGGGGCATGCCCTTCGAAAAACTTACCTCTTTCTAGTCTTGGGCCTGATCTGGATCTATGCGCTGATGACGGGATTCTCACCCTCCGTGGTGCGGGCAGTGGTCATGTTCTCTTTAGTGACCCTCGGGCAGATGCGAAAAAGAAAACCCTCCATTTGGAATATTTTGGCTTTTTCAGCGCTGCTGCTCCTGGTGCTTGATCCTGATATTCAAGCAGATCTTGGCTTCCAGCTTTCGTACCTGGCTGTTGCTGGGATCGTGGGCTTGCAGCCTATCCTCCTTCGAATGTGGGCCCCCTCCAATCGCGTGCTGGATTATTTTTGGCAAATGGCCACCGTCACCCTTGCAGCTCAGCTGATCACCAGCCCATTGACGCTCCACTACTTTCATACCTTTCCCACCTATTTTTTGGTGGCCAACTTGCTTATTGTCCCATTGTCCTACATCATCTTATGCGTAGGGGTTCCGTTTCTTTTGCTCGCGTGGATTCCCATCCTAGGATCCCTGTTGGGAGTTAGTGTGGATTTTTTACTTTTTATCCAAAACGAAATCACCTACACCCTCCAAGAATTGCCGGCTGCACTGTGGCAGGGGATTCACCTCTCGCTAGTAGGGATGTTTGCCATATGGGGAGCACTTTGGATTTGGGGAAATTGGGAGTTGGGTAATCGAAAAATCCTTGCTCAGCTTGCCTTGGCGCTTGGGTTTCTCTGGGCTATCTCAAATCTGTGGACTGAGGTTCGACGCCCAGCCCTAGAGCTATACTTTTTTACCAGGGACGAGCAGCGAATCCTAGACCTCAAACTTGGGGAGCATCACCTTTCCTGGAATCAGGATTTTCCTGTGGCCCAACTCTCGTATTCCATTCTTCCCAACCGGCTGGCAAGCCAACGGAATCCTGTTCCAATCCCGCTGAAAGGGATGGTAAGTGGGGATTCTATTTGGTTTCCAGGGATCAAGGTCAGCTTTTTCCCCACTCAAAATCGCCTTGCCTGGGGATCGTTTCAACCTAAAGAACGGATAGATTTTAGCCAAACTGAGCCAACGGAAGCCCTTCCAATAGACTCGATAATTACTGCTTTTTCAGGATTTAAGGCCAATTTTTAAAGGGGTATACAAACAGGATTCTTTTTCAATTTATGCCTTCTCGCTCACGGTGAACTAGGGTTTTTTTGTAATTTCAAAGGTTCATGACTGAGGCAAACGACCGATTGGTAATTCTCCTGAAGGAGGTATTTGGATGGAAGGAGTTTCGTCCTGTCCAGAAGCAGGTCATCGATGCGGTGTACCAAGGAGAGGATACGCTTGCCATTTTACCCACCGGTGGAGGGAAAAGCCTCTG
>JBIIGH010000265.1:0-3008 GCA_044236565.1 Algoriphagus sp.
AAATTGACTAACACCAACTTTGACTCGCCTCATTTAGTTAAAAAAGTATCAAGTAGTTAATAAAATGACACCTTTAAATTCAAACTAGTGAGATCTTTTTCTAACCACATAGGAGGCACATAGAAAAGTGTGAGCTAATGAATAGGTTGGTTTTAAACTTTACTTTTAGAATCCTAATGTGCCTATGTGCCTTCTATGTGGTATTGTTTCCCACATAGAAGGCACATAGAAAAAACTTTATGTGTTTTGTGGTTTATTTTTATAAGCTCTGTTGCCAGCGTTTGAGACAAAAAATTGATCCCGCCCGCCACAGCCAGGCTAGGCGGTTTATTTGCTACATAAGGACCTAGAGTTTTATATGTGTCTCCTCCTAGACTTAGCAATCGATAAAAAAACAGCTAATTGGCAAATAAATTTAGTGAATGTAGTGCACCCTAATTTCTCCAAGGTTCGGAAATACCCTTTGGCTCTACCCACAAGCTTTCTTACCTTCGCAGGCACAAACTGCGAAAGCCATGGCCTTAAAAACAAAAGTTAAAATCAACCGAATTACAAACCTCACCGATGCACGGTATTGCTCAGGGATGTATGTTGATATTTTGGGTTTTTGCTTGGAAGAGGGCTCCGCTCAGTATGTTTCTCCTAAGCGGTTTCAGGAGATTACAGGCTGGATTTCTGGAATAGATTATGCAGGCGAATTCTCAGACTTGGATGCTTATTCCATTGAAAGACTTCTAGGGGACTATCCTAGTCTTACCTGGATCGAGTCAGAGGATTTGGACACGCTACTCCAACTCAAATCGCTTGGAAAAAACTTGATCTACCGAGTAACACTAGAGGAGTTGGATACACTGCTTCCAAAGATAGAGATTCTTCAGAAACATGAAATCACTTTACATGTAACTTCAACTACTAAATCCATATCAATTGATAATGAATCTATTATCAATAAATTATCGAGTCAGTTGAACCTATTTTTAGGAGCTGGAATCACACCCGAAAATGCCAACTCTCTTTGCGAGTTGCCCGGATTGTATGGATTTGCATTGGATGGTGGAGATGAGATCAAGCCAGGCCTCCGTGATTTTGATCAGCTGGCAGCTATTCTCGAAAGTTTGGAACTGGAGGATTAAAAAAAATCCAAGCACTGTTCAGCGCTTGGATCTCATTTTTTTTTACTCAACTATCCCACAAATCAGTTAATCGGTAGGGGCTTTTAGGTCCCGTAAAAAAGGTGCCGTCTACAAAGCGATGACTTGTCCCGATCGCATCGAGCTGAGCCATATCCGCTGCATCCAGGTTGATCTCAGCTGCAGCAAAGTTCTCGACGATACGGACTTGATTCACTGATTTGGGAATCACCGCTATACCTCTTGCTATCGACCAGGAAATCAGGACTTGTCCTACAGTTGCGTCATGCTTTTGAGCGATAGCCATTACGGCTCCATCCTCCAGTAATTTGGGATCCTGCGCATGCTTTTCGGCACGAGAGTCAGGTGAACCCAAAGGCGAATAGGCAGTCACTAAAAGTTCATTTTCTTTACAGAAAGCCACCAATGGTTCCTGTGGCAAATACGGGTGTAGCTCCACTTGATTCATCTCAGGGCGCTGACCTGGCAAGGCAAATAGTTCTTTAAGCTTTGCTTGATTGAAGTTGGAAACGCCAATGTGCTTTGCTAACCCATTTTTATTTTGATCCTGCATCGCCTCCCAAGTTTGACTCAAAGGCACATCTTGGTAGGTGTAGTACTCTTCGCGTTGGGTAGCAAAACCCACCCCTGGTTTGTAGGCAATGGGCCAGTGAACTAGGTACAAATCCACGTAATCGAGTCTCAGATCGTCTAAGGTTTTCTCCAATGCAGGCCGCACATCTTCAAATCGATGTGCATTGTTCCAGAGCTTTGAAGTCACAAAAAGTTCGGAACGCTTGACCAACCCTGCTGCAAGTGCATCTGCTATCCCCTGCCCTACTTCACGTTCATTCTGGTAGATCGCAGCACAATCCAGGTGTCGGTACCCTGCTTCAATTGCCCAAAAAACAGCTTTTCTTACCTCTCCCGGCTTACTTTTCCAGGTGCCAAGTCCAAGGATTGGCAATTGATCCCCATTTTTAAAAGATAAAGTTTTCATGCTATAAAAATTAAGTTTTGTAGTTCAGTTGAAATCCAAAAATCAAAGATCCGCTTTTTTTTCAAGATACTTTTGAAAACGATTCATTACCCATAGATGAAGGCGTGCTTGGGTATTGATGTAGATAAACCAAGGCAAACGCGGTGCAAATTCATGAATAGCCGAAATAATGTATTTGCTATCCAACACCTCTCGAAACTCTAGCCATCCGTAATCGTACCGTTTCACCAGCCATCCTCCAGTAATGTAAAACAATTGCCTTTGGCTATCACTGCGATCAGGTACATGGGTAAGCTCTAGCATCGGTTCCTTGTCCCAGAGCAAATGAAATCCAAGAACCTCTGTACCGCGTAGTTTGCCTCTAATGATATACCGAAAGAAAAAAGGCAACCAAAGTGCGTAGCGTTCAGCTACCCAAAGCGCATTGTGCCTTCCCAAATTCGTCATGCGCTGCAAGGAACGAACCGTGTTTTTCAAACCCTTTTTGTACTTAAATCTAGGCAACTTGGGTCTATCCGTAGTCGATAAGGCAACTTTCACAGCATCGTCATAGCCTAGGTAGTCTATCTCCTTTTCTTTGAAAGCATGAATTGGATTGACTACCAAGGTATGTTTCAAACTTTCCACAAGTGGGGATACCAGTTGCGGAGGCGTATCTCCAAAAAGCCCAACCCAAAACTTGGAAAAGCCCAGCGAAAATACAGGCACTGAAAATATGAGCCTCTTTTTCCCCATCACCTTGGCCGTTCTCGCAAGCATATCCCGATAGCTCATTACCTCGGGACTTCCTATTTCAAATACCCGATTGTAGACCTTTGAATTTCCAATACAGAAATTAATTATAGTTAAAGTGTCTCGAAGAGAAATAGGCTGTGTCA
>JBIIGH010000058.1:0-11538 GCA_044236565.1 Algoriphagus sp.
CTCTTTGGCCCCTCTTCTACCCATCTCGAGCGGATGGCGAAAGCCAAAGCCTGCTGCCTTAAATACGGGATTAATCTAGTGCTCAAAGGTGCCAATTCTTTAGGTACTCTAGCAGACGGCCGACAGGTATTCAACTCCTCTGGTACCCATTACATGGCTACAGCGGGGATGGGCGACGCACTGACTGGAATGCTTACTTCCTTTTTGGGGCAAGGGTATTCCCCAGAAAATGCGCTACTCTGTGGCGTGTTTCACCATGGCTTGGCTGGAGAATTGGCAGGCCAGCGTTACTTACGTGGCACTATGGCTCAGGATTTGATAGAAGCCATCCCAGAAACCTATCATGGCATCGGCTTGGACTAGCTTTAGCCCTTCAATTTCTACTTTATTTCCATCGTATTTCTACCCTATTTTCCTTTCAAAATTTTCCATGAAACAAGAGAAAGCCTTACTCTGGACCCTGGCGGCCATCAACTTTATCCATATTGTGGATTTCATGATGCTGATGCCGCTCGGGCCCCAACTGATGCGTTTGTTTGACATCAGCCCCAGCGAGTTTGGTTTTTTAGTTTCTTCCTACACCTTCAGTGCAGGGGCTTCTAGTTTCTTTGGAGCCTTTATTTTGGATCGTTTTGATCGCAAAAAGATTTTGATTTGGGTGTATGTGGGCTTCACCTTAGGAACACTTGCCTGTGCCTTGTCTCCAAGTTACCCCATTTTGCTGCTGGCCAGAGTAGTGTCTGGAATTTTTGGAGGGCTGACCTCTGCCTTGATTCTAGCCATTATTGGGGACGTGGTACCCGATGAGCGCCGCGGTAGGGCTATGGGCTTGGTAATGTCTGCCTTTTCCTTCGCCTCCGTAATGGGCGTGCCTTTAGGGCTATTTTTGGCGAGTTTATCCGATTGGCATACGCCTTTCTATATTTTATCCGCCTTGTCTATCGTGAGCATGGGGATGATTGTCATGTTTATTCCTTCCATCACTGGGCATGTGACCAGTGGTGTGAAGCGCCCCCATCCCTTTGAAGTGATCAGCCGGGTCACGAGCAATCCCAACCAAATGCGGGCCATTACCCTTTCCATCATGATGATGCTGGGTCAGTTTATGATCATCCCTTTCCTAAGTCCCTACAATGTGGCCAATGTGGGCTTTTCAGAAATGCAGCTGACCTATGTGTACATGGCTGGTGGAGCCTTCACCATGTTTACCTCTCCTTGGGTAGGCAAGCTTGCCGACAAGCATGGGAAGTTGAAGATCTTTACCATTTTTATGGTGCTCAATCTAATTCCGATCGCGATCATCACCCACTTGGGCGTCACTCCTGTGGCTTTGGTATTGGTGGTGACGACCTTCTTTTTTGTTACGTCCAATGGACGTTATGTCCCAGCAGCAGCCTTGGTGACGGGTACCGCAAAACCTGAAAATCGGGGTAGTTTTTTGAGTTTCAATTCCGCTGTACAGCAACTGGCAGCTGGCTTTGCATCCTTACTCGCAGGCTTTCTGATTGGGGAGAATGAGTTGGGGCAGCTGACCAATTTCAATTATGTGGGCTACCTGGCGATTTTCTTCAGTATCCTCTGCATTCCCTTGGCCTGGAGGATCAAAGTGGTCAGCTAAAAAAAACACCTCCAAAATTGAATTCTGGAGGTGTTTAAATTGGTTAGGAATCCTTAGAATTCTGCGTTTCCTGGAGTTCTTGGGAAGGCGATCACATCGCGGATATTTCCCATGCCGGTGACAAACAATACCATGCGTTCAAAACCGAGTCCAAAGCCTGCGTGTGGCGTGGCTCCAAATCGTCTCGTGTCTAGGTACCAGCTAAGTTCTTCGGTAGGGATGTGCATTTCTTGCATGCGTTGGGTTAGCTTGTCTAGCCGCTCCTCCCGCTGAGAACCACCGACGATTTCTCCAATGCCTGGAAATAAGATGTCCATGGCAGCTACCGTTTTCCCATCCTCATTTTGACGCATGTAGAAGGCCTTGATGCCTTTCGGGTAGTCGGTGAGGATCACGGGCTTTTTGAAGTGTTTTTCAACCAAGTAGCGCTCGTGTTCGGATTGTAAATCTGTACCCCATTCTTCGATGAGGTAGTGGAATTTCTTCTTTTTGTTGTGGTTGGAGTTGCGTAGGATGTCGATCGCTTCGGTGTAGGTGAGGCGAACGAAGTCGTTTTCTACTACAAACTTCAGCTTGTCCAAGAGACCCAATTCTGCCCGCTGTTCGGTTGGCTTGGATTGTTCCTCTTCAGCGGCACGCTGGTCCAAAAAGGCCAGATCCTCTGCGCAATGGTCCAGTGCGTAGCGAATGATGTACTTCAAGAAGTCTTCGGCCAAATTCTGGTTGTCTTCTGCATCGTAGAAGGCCATTTCCGGCTCGATCATCCAAAACTCTGCCAGGTGACGTGTTGTGTTGGAGTTTTCCGCTCGGAAGGTAGGACCAAAGGTGTAGATTTCTGCCAAAGCCATGGCTGCAAGTTCTCCTTCCAGCTGGCCGGAAACGGTCAGGTTGGTTTCTCTTTCAAAGAAATCCTGGCTGTAGTCAATCTTCCCATCTTCAGTTTTGGGAGGATTGCTAAGGTTGAGGGTGGTCACCTTAAAGGTTTCCCCTGCACCCTCCGCATCCGATGCCGTGATGATGGGCGTGTGGATGTAGAAAAACCCCTTGGTATTGAAATAGGTGTGTACTGCATAGGCCAGCGCATGACGCACGCGGAAGACGGCACCAAAGGTGTTGGTTCGCATGCGGAGGTGTGCGATCTCCCGAAGAAATTCCAGGGAGTGCTTTTTAGGCTGCAGTGGATATTTTTCAGGATCTGATTCACCCAAAACTTCAATGCGCGTTGCATTTAGTTCAGACTGTTGACCAGCGCCTTGAGAGGCAATCACCGTACCTGTGATTTTTAGACATGCGCCTGTGCTGCACTTTTTGAGTACTTCTTCAGCAATGACATTGGGGTCGGCCACTACCTGGTAATTGGTAATGATAGAGCCGTCGTTGAGTGCGATGAAGGAAACATTCTTGTTGCTTCGCTTGGTGCGTACCCAGCCCATGAGGGTGATCTCTTGTCCGATCAGGTCTTGTTCCAGGATGGTCTTGATTTTGACCCGTTTGTTGAATGCCATGTGTTTGGGGTAGAGGAAGCGTAAAACAACCTCTTTAAATTTAGTAGAATGCAAAAAAACGATTAAATCACCTTTTTATCAAAAAATTGACGCTTTTTCCTAAATTTGAAGATGCAGTTTTCCTCGAAAGCATGCTCCTTTTTCGCAAATAAGTGGTTTGATTCATTTCAATGCAAAAGTTAACGCTTTCTCAGTCACTCTCTCAAAAACTTTCTCCGCAGCAGATTCAGTTTATCAAGCTGCTGCAAGTGCCTACAGCAGAGTTGGATGCCCGTATCGAAGAAGAGCTTGAAATCAACCCTGCCTTGGAAGAAGGCAAGGTGGAAGAGAGCGAATCTTCTGGAGAGGAAGATTTCGATGAGGGATTTGGAGACGAGTATGGGCAAGAGTCCAATGAGGTCAATGTTGATGACTACCTGGATGACGACTATGGAGGCTACAAAATGCAGGGGGATGGGAACTACAACCCGGACGATGAGGATCGTGAGATTCCTTTTTCTGCGCCAAGTTCCTTGCACGAACAGCTGATTACCCAGTTGAACTTTTTGAAGCTGGATGAGCGACAGCGGATTATTGGAGAGCAGCTTATCGGCAGTATTGAGAACGATGGGTACATCCGTCGGGAATTGACTGCCATCATCAATGACCTGGCTTTTTCTCAAAACATAGAGACCGACTTCGATGAACTCGAAGAAATCCTTCGGAAAATCCAGAGTTTTGATCCAGCAGGTATTGCGGCTAGAAACCTGCAAGAATGCTTAATCATCCAGTTGGAACGCAAGGAGCATCCCGATGATCCTGCTGTACAACATGCCCTAGCCATCATTCAGGATTGCTTTGAGGAGTTTACCAAAAAACATTACCCTAAAATTCAAAAGCGCCTCAACCTCGATGAGGAGGAGATCAAGGAAGCAGTGCAGCTCATCACCCGACTCAATCCCAAGCCGGGAGGAGTGGCAGATGGTCTGGTACTTACCCAATATGTGATTCCTGATTTTATCTTGGTGACTACTGGAGGAAAGTTTGAGATCCTGTTGAATTCCAAGAATGCGCCAGAGCTTCGAATCTCTCGTTCCTATTCAGAGCTTTTTGATACTTACGACAAGAGTGACAAGAAGGACAAAAAACTCAAGGAGACCGTGTCCTTTGTCAAGCAAAAGTTGGACTCCGCCAAGTGGTTTATTGATGCGATCAAACAGCGGCAAAACACATTGCTTCGTACCATGGAGGCGATCCTGCAGTACCAAACTCCTTTTTTTGTAGATGGAGATGAGGCGGCCCTTCGTCCGATGATCTTAAAAGATATCGCGGAAAGAATTGACATGGATATTTCTACGGTCTCCCGAGTGGCGAATAGTAAGTCCATTCAAACCGAATTTGGGGTATTCCCTTTGAAGTATTTTTTCTCGGAGGGTATCGCTACTGACAGTGGAGAGGATGTAAGTAACCGGGAGGTGAAATCCGTGTTGCAGGGAATGGTGGATGCAGAAGACAAAAAGAGGCCTTTGTCTGACGACAAATTGGTCAAGATGCTGAATAAAAAAGGCTACAATATTGCCCGCCGTACCGTTGCCAAGTATCGAGAGCAACTTCAGATCCCAGTGGCTCGATTACGAAAAGAACTCTAGTGGTACGGAAACTAGCCCTCCTACTTTCGGTGGTGTTTCAACCCTTGCTGATGCCTTCTTTGGTGTTTGGTTTGCTCTTTTTTGCGGTGCCTCAGGCGAGCAGCATTCCAGAATCCTTTAAGGAGCGGCTTTTTTATTTGATTGTGACTTCCACCCTGTTGATCCCCATGGTCTTGATGCTAGGTCTTCGCTGGAGTGGCATGGTCAAAAGCTTGCACTTTGAAGAAAAAAGTGACCGAAGAACTCCCTTTATTTTGGTTACGCTATTTTACCTGCTGACTACTTACTTTTTGAAGGAAAAGACCGAACTGGATCCGATTCTGTGGCAGGGGATGGGGATCATTACTTTTTCAGTCGCCTTGTTGACTGGGATCACCTTTTTCTGGAAGATGTCTGCTCACATGACCGGTATTGGTGGGGTGTTGGGGGTGCTGGGGATCTTGGCCGTTTATTTTCCTTCCTTGGATTTGGCCTACCTGCTGGTGGCGACCCTGCTGTTGGGAGGACTGGTTGCCTCTGCTCGACTGTATTTGGATGCCCATCGTCCAGCGGAAGTGTATGTGGGCCTTTTGGTAGGGTTTGTGATCTGCTGGATGGGTTTTGCCTGGATTTACGGATTCTAAATCAGGTTAGAATTAAAAGGCCAACGGACCCGATTAACAAAAAAAAACTCCCTTGCTAGGGAGTTTTGATTTTTAGACTTGTAAGTAAATTCTTTTTAGAATAATCCGATGGCTAGACCAAAGCTAATCTGGTTGGCTTCAGTTTTGAATGGACCTCTGTCGGCCTTCCACATGGGATTGAGGTAGTACGTAGACCACACATAAAATCCTGGGCTTCCGGCTTTAAAATTCAGGCCATAGCGAATTTTCTCTAGGCCATAGTTTTCGGCTTGTTTCACTTTAACTGCTCCTGTGGTCGGGGAGTCAAAAGATACCTTGGTATGGGATTGGTACAGGAATCCTACTCGGGCGCCAAGGCTTACGCGGAAGCTTTTACTGTAGTCCTTTTTGTTGACATTGTACTGCAGATCTACGGGCACTTCCACATAGTTGGCGGCCAGGTTATTGGTTTTAACTTCGATGTTGGCTCCGTAGACGCTTGATACTTTCTTCAATACAGAAGATTCAGCACCTAGGGTACTGCTGCGAAATAGGTTTTGATCGTCCTTAAAGGCGAATTTGTTGGTAGCGATTCCGATCCCTGGGCTGAGAACAAAGCCAGACTGCTCTCCAAAGATTTTGAATGGCTTTTGGTAAAAGACATTAAAGGATCGAGATCCAAAAAAATTGAGGGCGATGTCAGCAGGTCTATTGGTCAGTTGGTTGAATCCAAACTCAATGCTCAAGTCATTGGGGATGTTGGGGCGTCCACCAATAGGGGTTTTGGGGCTAGCAGGAGCGGAATCTTGTGCTTGAGCCTGTAGTGTAAATGCCAGCAAGGCAAGCGTGAGTATTTTTTTCATCAAAGAAGTTTCTTTTCAAGAGGATGTGGGCAAAAATATAAAATTCGCAAGGATTTATGCGCCTGTTGGTCTTAATTATTGTTATAGATTATCCGCTAGTTGACGAGGTAACGTAGATTGACCAGGGAAAGTGGCGAATAATCGTCGACTGCTAACAGACCACGGTCCACAGCCCATTTTTAGGAACCTCAGTCACTTCTAGTGGTTGCTTATTTTTTCAATAAATGGATAGGTCTGATTTATCACTAACGGGGAAGTGTAATTCTAGGATTTTCTAGAATTCTTCCGTCGATCTTTTTGGATGGAAAAAATTAATACGTACTTTTGTCGTCTCAAATGGCTTCGTAGCTCAACTGAATAGAGCACCTGATTACGGCTCAGGAGGTTTCAAGTTTGAATCTTGACGAGGTCACAAAAACTAACCCTAACTCTCTTAAAATTAAGAAGTTAGGGTTTTTTGTTTTCAAAAAGTTCTATTTTAGTGACATTAAAGCCTTCAGGGAAAGCTGAACTCACTATTTACGAGAAAATTTTGCCAAGTCCTTTAAAAATATTACTTCCAAATTTCCTGTTGATTCCAGTAGTTTAAAAATCCTAGTTTATAGATTGGCATGGTTGGGTACTGAGCAAATAAGTCTAGGATTTTAATTTTTATCTGGTGGTTTGGAGTAACCTTGTTGCAGAGAAAGATTAAGGAAGAAATAATTAAGAAAGGTTTTTTCTGTTGTACCTCGTTAAGTGGGAGATTTAACCAAGGCCCCTTTGGATTTTTCAGCTCCAACATTGGACGTTTTACCATGTCTCTACTCCAAAGTCGTGAGTGGTGTGCAATGATATTTCTGATATATCCCATTGCCTCTAACCAGCTCGAAAGCTCCTTGTGAAGGTTCAATCCCATCCCTTTAGCTATGGCAGCTTTCTCAGGAAGGTCATGTTTAAGATTCTTATAGTATTTGGAAAGGGTCCCCATCGATGCAACTTCCATGATTTTCCATGATTCGGGGTAGGTATCTGGATGATTTTTTTTGTGATTCACAATGAAGATTTCCTGGCTTCTGTCAAACTCGTTCATCAACGTGTCTAAATGCTTGGCTAGCCAAACTGGGTCAGTGAAAAGTTTAAAGTCCTGGTACCAGCAAGGTCCATACGCTAGGGATAGATGGTAAATCATCTGTGTCCTTAATGCGATTTCAATTCGCTCTACTGCGTCGAATAGGATAAGCCTCAGGTGTCTATCAAAATTGTAGCGATCTACAACATCCTCAAAATAGGTTTGAGGTTGAAATGTATGAATTACTCTTTCAGCCTGTAAATCCCACCAGTATCCTTTGAGGCGGTAATAACTGATATTTTGGAGAAAGTGAGGTGCGGCATTCTCATCCCGGAAAAGCATACCACGGGATTTGAGAAGAAAAATCTGGTCTTGAACAGAAAATGCAGGTTTTGACATGATCTCTAGTTAAAAAAATGACCCGAGAGCAGATCTTACGGTATGCTACACGGGTACTGTTGAGTCAAAGGTAGATTATTTGGCTGAAATTCACCTAGGACTTTAGGTGTTTTTAAAGCTAGCCTTGGATTATTTTTGGTAAAATTTAGTAGCCTAGTTATATCTTGTGGGTGCCCTAGTGGGCATCTAGTTTTTCAAATGGCTTTTGAGTAAGTTGGTACCAGACTTGTGTAGTAGAAGTAGCCTTGTGTAGCTAGAATAGAAACTTTAAACCAAAAAAAAGCAGCCCGAAGGCTGCTCTCTTAGTTTTTAGTGTCCTGCTGAAGCGGCGGGTTTGACACCGCGCTGCCAGATAAAGAAGATGATAAAGAGAACGATCAAAATCCCTGGGAAAAGCATCATTTTTTCTAAAGTAGCCTGACCTGCTGCGAGTTCAAGTGAATCTCCCGCCAAGCCAGCTGCACTTTGTGCTGCTCTGGAAGCATCAATCCAGCCACCAATGATCGGCTGGAAGATTGCGGTAGAGAACATGCCTACTCCTCCGATGATGGACATGCCTAGAGCGCCGGATAATGGCACACGCTGGGCTACAGCCCCTACCATCACTGGCCAGAAGTAGCATACGCCAAGCGCAAAGATCAATGCAGCCACGTAAGACATGTTGCCCGTCACGGTGCTAAACAAGAAGATACCGACTGTTGTGAAGATCGCGCCTCCCAAGAGCACACCCGTCTGTCCCAAGGCTTTCACCACTGGGCCTGCAAAGAATCGACCAACTGCCATAACTCCAGTAGTCAAGGCTAGGATCAACATGCCTGAAGCACCGCTTTGGCTCAGTACGATATTCGCCCACTGCTGCGGTCCAAATTCTGAAATGGCGGTCAAGGCCATCGCAAAGAATAGGAAGATAAATACAGGGCTAAACATGGCTTTCACGTTGGATCCCACTGAGGTAACTCCGGCTACGGAAGGCTTAGGGAAAGCTTTACCGAAGAAAAGTACGGCATAAGCGATGGTTGGGATCATCATCACCCAAACCTGGGTTTGCCAAGCAAAACCTCCGTCAGTCATGAATTTGGAAACCAAACTGCCCAAAACGATACCACCAGGGAACCACATGTGGAAGCGGTTTAGCATTTTGTTTAGCGTGGTGCCCGAATACATGTCTGCAATCATCGGATTACAAGCAGCTTCAGTACAGCCATTTCCGAAACCGATAAATAGGGTGGAGATCAGAAGTGTGGTGTAGCCATCTGCGAAGATGGTCATCAAAATCCCAAGCGTATGGGTTACAAATGCAATGCGCATGATGTTTGCCGGGCCAACAATGTGGTAAAACAGCCCTCCAAGAATCATGGAGATGGGGAATCCCAAGAACCACATGGAGTTGATAAAGCCCAATTGCTCGGCATTTAAACCGAATTGTTCTCCCAATTGGGGAAGGATACCTGCTCGGATAGAGAAGGAAAAGGCGGTGGTGATGAGCGCCAGACAACTTGCGTTGAAGAGTGCGTCCCTATTAATGGATTGTGTCATAAGGTAGTGCTTTAGGTTTGTGGGTTGCGTTAATGACTTTTGACACATTCAAAGTAGGTAAAAAAATGAAAACAGCAGTCCCAATTGCAAAAAAAATAGACAAAACAAGTCTAAAACCCTGTTCTAGCGCGAAAATAGTTTGACAGAAAGACTGGGATTAGCGAACAAAGACCCAGTCTTGAGCAGTACTTAAGGGGGCGGAAAACTCATAGCCATCCTCCCGAAAAACTTTGAGTTGCTCGGGATCTGTAATCCGGTTAAGAATCGCATAGCGAGCCATCAGCCCTCTTGCCTGCTTCGCAAAGAAACCAACTACCTGGTAGCGATCATCCTTGTATTCCTTGAAATGAATGGAAATGACACGCATCTTCAAGGTCTTGTGATCTACTGCCTTGAAGTATTCTTGGGAAGCCAGGTTGACTAGGGTCTGGCCCTCGCCTGCTGCATTCAAGGCCTTGCTGATCTTGGTGCCCCAATATTCGTACAGTGAATTCCCCTTTTTTGTTTTGAGCTTGGTGCCCATCTCGAGTCGGTAAGGCTGAATCAAATCCAACGGTTTCAATAGTCCATAGAGCCCAGACAAGATGCGCAGGTGCTGCTGGGCAAACTCCAGTTCTTCTGCCGAAAAGCTGTCTGCTTCCATCTTAGCATACACCTCTCCTTTGAACGCCAAAAGTGCCTGCTTGGAATTGTCCGGACTAAAGGTCTCCGTAAAGGTTTGGTAGCGCTCTTCGTTCAGCGTAGCCAATGCCTCGCTGAGGTGCATCAACTCCGAAATCTGTGCAGCAGATTTCTTACGCAAGACTCCCACCAAGTCCTTGACCTCCGAGGGGAAGTCGGGTAGGGTATGGGCACTGTATTCTGGTTGACTGTAGTCTAGGGTTTTGGCAGGAGAAATGACAAGTAGCATGGGTTACTGGATAATCGTAATGGCCTTGGTTTCGGTTTGGGTAAGATTCTGTGCTCTGGAAGTAAACCGCACAACGGCCACGTATGTTCCCGTAGGAACTAATTTTCCATTCACAAGGCCATCCCAAGGGCAGAATGGCTGTTTGGGTTCCAAAATTTCATGTTCGCAGTAAAAAATCAACTCTCCCCAGCGGTTGTAAATGAATACGTCTATGTCATCGATGTACTCGTTGGCATACAGGATAAAATTGCGGCTTGGATCTCCCAACACCATCCCATTTGGGAAAACCACCTTGAGGTTACAATCTTCGACCACAGTAAAGGTTCCTTCCCATTCACAGCCTAGCGCATCCCCAACTCGAAGGGTATAAGTTCCTCCCTTTTCAGGACTGAAAGTTGGTGTATTGGAAACTTCCTCTCCATCCAAGATCCAGGAGTAACTTGCGTAGGAACCTGGATCAAGCGTAGCTGTTTTTCCTTCTACGGCACAGATTAGCAGGGGCTCGGTCGGAAGTATGGGAGGAACAAGTTGAGACTTGACCACAACAACATTGGCCCTACCAAGCTCACAGCCAACACTGCTGCGCAAAAGCACCTCATAGGTGCCTTCTTGACTGACTTCAATTAGGTTGCTGGTAAGGGCTGGGAGCCTGGTACGCGTTCCACCTGTTACCAAAAACCACTCAAAACTATCTACCGTGGCCAAGTTGGCTTTCACCTCAATGGTCGTAGTCGTTTGGTCCACGCAGAAAGGTTGAGCGTCTAGGGAAACGGCCAAGCGTGCAGGAAGGATGGTGGCGGCAAATGGGAGTTGCTTTGTAGGGCATAGGCCTCCTGCGGCGGGTTGCACCTCTAAGGTGAAGTTTCCAGATCGGCTCGGTACAAACTCCTGCCTTCTGCCTACAATAATTCCTAGGTCATCTCGCCACAGGAAGATGACATCGGCAGGGTCGGCATTCTTGAGGATTGCCTCAAAGCGTATTCCTGTTAAGCAGTCTACAATAGGAGGGGAAACCTCAAAATCCAGTGCCGGACTGAGGTTGACCGTCATGGGAAGCACCTTCGGGCAGTCGATCCCGGCAGGATCTACCCCAAGTACGGTGTAATTGCCTGCTAGGGTAAGTAAGAAGGTGCCATCTGCCTGTGCGGTGATTGGAGCACTAGTTGGCCCTGTTACCGTGTAGTTGAGGGGTTTGGGGCCTGAAGGAGTAAAGGTATAAGAGACACAACCCTCCACCACTGCAGGCACGGAAAATTGCACCTCAAATTTTTGATCCACCGTGTAGGTTGTTTTGTCTGGGATGGAGCAGCCAGTCGGATCGAGAATCTCTACGAGGTAGTCACCGCGGGAGACCGGAACTAAAAAAGTAGCTTGGTTGGGAAGCGGACCCGTCAATTCAAGCCCATCGCCTTGACGGACAATTTTG
>JBIIGH010000266.1:0-2992 GCA_044236565.1 Algoriphagus sp.
AAAAATTTAAAGTGTGCCCGAATCTGGTGCGTTCTCCCTGTTTCCAAGGTACACTGCACCAACGAAACATACCGAAGACGCTTCAACACCTTCCAATGCGTAATGGCATGCTTGCCTTGACTGCCATCTGGAAAGACTTCCATCACCTTGCGGTCTTTGGCACTGCGTCCCACATGCCCTACGATAGTACCTTCATCCGCTTCTGGCTCACCCCAAACCAAGGCCAAATAGGTGCGCTGAATGGTGTGGTAAAAAAATTGAGCCGCCAATGGCGCCATGGTCTCCTCTGTTTTGGCAATCACCAACAAGCCCGAAGTATCCTTGTCAATCCGATGGACCAAACCTGGACGGCCTACATTGCCTTTCATTTCAGGCAGGTTCTCAAAATGATAGACCAGCCCATTCACCAAAGTTCCAGACCAATTGCCATGAGCCGGGTGAACAACCATCCCTGGAGGCTTATTGACCACCAACAGATCCGTATCCTCATAGACAATATCCAAGGCGATATTCTCCGAAATCACCTCGGTATTACGCGGGGGCTTCTCCAGCAACACCCGAATGTCATCTAGGGCTTTGATCTTGTAATTTGCCTTCACCGAATGCCCATTGACCTGAACACCTCCCGAATCAATCGTCTGCTGCACCTTATTGCGCGTTGCATTCGCAATTCGCTCGGTTAAAAATTTGTCAATCCGAACTGAAGATTGCCCCTTGTCGACCAAAATACGATGGTGCTCATACAAGGCTAACTCATCCTCTTCAAATTCTTCTTCTAGGTGCTGTTCGCTCATGACACAAAAATAGAAGGATGTCCCGTAACTTTGTCAAAATAGTTTGAATGCTTCAACCCCCGCACATCCCAAGCACCCAACTTAAGCACCCACTACTCGATCAACTGAAAGTGGAACTAGAAGTGCTGCGCTTGGATCAAGTTCATCCAACTGTTTCGGGGAATAAATTCTTTAAACTAAAATACAACCTGGAAGAAGCCCTCAAGCAAAATCACAGGCAAGTGCTGACTTTTGGAGGCGCCTATTCCAATCATATTTACGCTACTGCCGCAGCAGCCAAACTAGCAGGCCTCCAATCCATAGGCATTATCAGAGGAGAAGTATCGGATGAGAAAAATCCAACCCTGAGGTCTGCAAAAGATGCAGGAATGGTCCTGAAAGGCATTTCGCGAGAATTGTATCGAGACAAAACTCATACTGACTACCTAGACCAACTCCGCCAAGAGTTGGGTGAATTTTACCTCATCCCAGAGGGAGGCACCAATGCCCTCGCCATCCAAGGTACCACTGAAATCTTGAGCAATAGCCAATTCAATTTTAGCCACCTCGCCACGCCTATTGGTAGTGGGGGCACCTTCGCTGGATTGGCTAATTCCATCCTCCCCCAGCAGGAACTGCTCGGAATCTCAGCCTTGAAAGGTGAGAGAATCCAAGAGGAAATGAAGCAGCTACTACAAACTCACGGCATTCAGCCGAAAGGAAGTATTTCCATCTGGACGCAGTACCATCATGGGGGCTATGCCAAATGGACCTCCGAATTGATTGAATTTATCCATTGGTTTTGGGAATCCTTCGGCATCCCACTCGACCCCATCTACACGGGGAAAATAGCTTTCGCCTGTTGGGATTTGCTGCAAAAAAAGTACTTCAACCCAGGCTCCCGCGTGCTGCTCATCCATACGGGAGGTCTCCAAGGAAATCTTGGATTTACCCAGCGAACAGGCATCAAACTTCCTAGTCCTTGATCGTGAAAAAATCCTCGGATTCCTGAGGATGCAACTGCAATACATTGGCAGCAGCAAGGCGAACAAGGGTTTTTGAAGCCATGTAAAAGGGAATGCGCGCCGCTTTGGAGAACTCCTTCAGCGTGATTTTTCCCTTCTCCTCCAAAAATTTCATCAATACCTCCTCCTTTTTTCCGTAGGTAAAAACGGTATCCCTAGGAACTCTACTTTTTCGAAGGAGCTCCCAGACCTCTCGGCTAGCCTGAACGGTTCGATCTTGCACCCGGATGTAGGAAACTTTCTTTTCTTCAGCCCATAAATAATGTGGGCGATCCGGGCTATGCGGAATGCGGAAAACTGCCACCCCTTTTTTCTCGGACAATTTTACGGTAGCTACCTCCACCTGCAAGGGAGGAAAAATAAGGGTTCGGATGGCTTTATCCATCACAAAAATCTCCTCTTCAATGAAGCGCTGTCCACTGACGGTGCCGTCATCGTCCACTCCAATCAACAAGGTTCCTCCCTGGGTATTGGCCAAAGCAATGACCTCTCGCACTATTTTTTCAGGATAGGCCGCCTTTTTTTTGAATTCAATTTGGAGTCCTTCGCCCTTAATTGCCAAATCTTTTACTTCTTGAAGGGTCATGATGGTGCGTTCGAGTCGTTTAGATGCCTCGGTTCAGTTCTTCCAATCGTTTCTTTTGAGCCATCCACTCATCTCTCAACCGCGCAGCCTCCATGAAGTTCAATTCTTTGGCAGCTTTTTCCATTCCCTTTTGCGTTTGCTGGATGAGCTTCTCCAATTTTTCGGTGCTGAGGTACTGCACCACGGGATCTGCCACCAAGAAAGCTTCCCCTGGCATGGGCTCTGCATACATTTTTGGGTTTTTCTTGGAATCTGCCACCTTCGTTTGGCCCATGATCTTTTCCCGAGACTTGATGACCGTCGTCGGGGTGATGTCATGTTCAAGGTTGTAGGCAATCTGAAGCGCTCGCCTTCGCTTGGTTTCATCTATGGCCGCTTGCATCGAATCCGTAATCCGGTCGGCATACATGATCACCCGACCTTCGGAATTTCGGGCAGCACGACCGATCGTCTGCACGAGGGACCGTTCATTTCTCAAAAATCCCTCCTTGTCGGCATCCAGAATGGCGACCAAGGCCACTTCGGGTAAATCAAGTCCCTCCCGAAGCAAATTGACCCCAACCAATACATCAAAAACGCCGAGTCGCAGCTCACGAAGGATTTCTACC
>JBIIGH010000059.1:0-11433 GCA_044236565.1 Algoriphagus sp.
TCAATGCCCAAGGGATGGTGGAAGAGTTGGAACTGAAGTAGCCCCCAAACGGACAGCCTCGCTGGCATAAGTTGCGATTTTGGCAGGATCCTCTGCCTTGTGCGGCAAAAGCCTCTGCACTGCCATGGATGTGCGCACAGCGTGCAGAAATCACATGACGATCTCCTCCATACTCCTTCTTCATCGTCTCGGCGAAGTACTTCTCCACCACATTGAGATCGTAGCCGGGAAGAAATTCTCCATCAGGTAGTTGGGCGATGCCATCCTTGAATCCAGATACCCCCGCAAATTTCTCCACATGGCTGTACCATTTTTCAATGTCCTTGTAGCGAATCGGCCAATCCACCGCAAAGCCATCGCGAGCAGGTCCTTCAAAGTCAAAGTCGGACCAGCGCTGCACCTGTCTAGCCCACATCAGGGACTTTCCCCCCACCTGGTAGCCTCGGATCCAATCAAAGGGCTTTTCTTGTACGTAAGGATGTTCGGCGTCCTTCACAAAGAAGTGCATGGCATCCTCTCGAAACGCATAGCACTTGCTGATGACCGGATTTTCTTCCTTGATCTTCTCAGTCAATTGCCCCCGATGGGGAAATTCATGCGGAAGCATGGTGGTAGTGGGGTAATCTTTGATGTGTTTGACATCGGGACCGCGCTCGATCATCAGGGTTTTTACCCCAAGGTCACAGAGTTCCTTCGCTGCCCAAGCACCGCTGATGCCGGAGCCAACCACGATGGCCTGATAGGTACGCTCCTGCGTACTGCGTAAGTTGAGATTAGCCATTGACTCTTGTTTTTTGAATATCGGCGATTAGGACTGCCCCATTGTATTCACCAGGAATCAAGGAGTAAGGTATGATTTCGGTTTGAATGTATTCAGAGACCATGTAGCCCTGAATGGTAAAGCGTTTGACGCTGCTTAAGAAATAACCCACTTGGGCGAGCAACTTCCCTTCGGAGGTGTTTTCATCTCCAGTAAGTGCCAGCCCTTGAAGCAAAAAGGTTTCTTTTTCCTTACTGCTCAAGTCTGCAAATTTCTTTCCCGCAGTTTTTTCTGCATAATCCGGAAATGCCTCTAATCCGGCAGTGAACTTCTCTTGATTTTCTTTGGTAAAGCAATCGTTCACCATCACGAGGATAAAATCAGGCACGGCTAGGTCCAAGGCGCCTTTGATCTCTCCAGCAGGAATGATGCTGTCGGAAATGGCTTCAATGAGGGCTTTTTGGGTGGCAGTGATTTTGAGGTTTTCGTAGGCGGCAAGGATGTCTTCCTTGCTAAAATCGCAGGAGGGGATCAGTGCTAGCCCTCCAGAAATCAGGGCGATATGCCGTAACGCATGACGTCTGTTCATAGAAATAGGTTAAAATTTGGGTTGGGGTAATTGAAAAATTAAAGTAGGTATTTTTTTTCAAGAAAAGCTACCTGAAATCCAGAAAGGGTCAACTTATCGGGTAATGGTGCCCAATTCCCCGAAGGTAGCGGCATTGCCATCGACGGTACGAATAGCCTTCAATCTGACATACCGAAGTTGCTGAGGCGCAAATCGGATGAGCTGCTCCACCGGGCTATTTTGAATATTGGAAAACTCCCCTCGGGCAAGTTCTTGCCAACTGCTGCCCTCCAGGCTGCCTTCCAAAACATAGTCGGCAATAAATCCACTCGGGTAGCGAGCCTGCATGGGCAGGTAGGTGATCCCTTTGAGGAATACCTCGGTTCCCAAATCCAACTCCAACATCCCGGCTGCCGATATCCAATAGGTATTGGCCTGCTCATCGATGGCGGCCTGGGCTTTGGAGTCGCTGGAAAGCACTTTCCAGTTTCCTTTTACTAGGTCTAGTTCTCTTCGGCTGGTAGCCGAACTTTTCCCCGACTTCGCATCCACTACGATGGCTTGCACCGTGGCAGGCTGCTCCAGCACAAAGGATTTATCGTAGCGATTTTTCCCCGCTAGGGGTAAACTGCCATCTAAGGTGTAGTAGATTTCAAGTCCAGGGTCTGAGGCGGTGATCGATACAAGCCCCGCGGTGGAGCGGGTGATCTTTGGGGAAAAAACCAGGGCTGGAGCAGCATAGACTCCCAACTCCGCAATCAGCGGTTCTCCCTTTGCTTCCAGAAAGTTGATCCGAATCTTCTGGGACTGGGTATCCGGAACTCGCAAAATACGGGTAAAACCAATTGTCGTACCCTTCGCCAAAGGCAGCCACTTTCCCTCGACTTCTTTTTCCACAGAAAAGGCAGACACGCGCTGACCTAGATTGACGTATTCCTGAATTAAGATCCGATTGAAAGAGCGCGGTTGCCCAAAATCGAGTTCGACAGTGGCGCTCGTCTGGCCGATTGCAGCTGCCCAATAGCTATCATAGTTCCCATCCAACACCTGGCTTGCCGCGTAGTCTGCACCTCGGTTGGAACTTGAAGTAACCTTGGCGCAAGTAGCCAGGTTGACCGCAAAATCTTCTTTTACTTTTGCTGCAAGCTCCATGATCGCCTGCACATCCGAATCAGGAATCAGCCCTCGGGTATCGATGGGAAAGTTGATCAGCAAAGAGCTATTCTGCCCAATGCTTTGGTAGTAGATCTCGAGGAGTTCGGGCAGGGTTTTTACCTTATGATCTTCGTAGGCATGGTAGTACCATCCTGGACGAATGCTCACATCCGCTTCAGCTGGCACCCAGTGCGTACCATTTTCCTGACCCATGGCCCACTTGTCTGAATACTCGGGCATGCCGGCATATACGGAGTCCCGCATCAAGTTGGACCAGGTGGTTGGATAGGCAAATCCATGCTCGTTGCCCACCCAGCGCACATCTGGACCTGCATCGGAAAATAGCATGGCTCCAGGCTGCAACTCCCGCACCAAAGCATGCATGCTTGGCCAGTCGTAGTAGGTCAATTTATCCACAACCCGCTCCTCGTTGGCCCCTCCATACCAGCCGCTGCCACCATTGGCACCGTCAAACCAGACCTCAAAGAGTTCCCCATAATTGGTCATCAGTTCGGTGAGTTGGTTCCGCATGTAGGCGATGTATTCCGGGGTACCGTAGTCGGGATGGTTGCGGTCCCAAGGGGAATAGTAGATTCCTACTTTCAGCCCATATTCCCGACAGGCATCCACAAACTCTCGAATTAAGTCTCCTTTTCCATCTCTCCAAGGACTGTTTTTGACGGAGTGCTCCGTGTAGGCCGATGGCCAGAGCACAAAGCCATCGTGGTGCTTGGCGGTGATGATCAGGCCTTTCATGCCTGCTTCTTTGGCGACGCGGGCCCACTGCCGCGCATCCAGGGCGCTAGGGGCAAACTGGGACGGCTTCTCGTCTCCAAAGCCCCACTCCCGATCAGAGAAGGTATTCATGTTGAAATGCACAAAGCCATAGTACTGCAAGTCCTGCCAGGCGATTTGTCGCGCCTCTGGAACGGGGTAGACTGGGGCTGGAGGACTGCTTTGGGCAAAGGCTAACACCGGAAGAAAAAATAGAAAGAGGAAAGGTCTCATGGTTTTATTTTTCTGAAAACCTAGCCATTTTGCCCCACATCTAAAAACAAAATGCGATCGATCTTCCCATTTGGAAACCTTTGCTCCCAAATCCTACTTAGGTAAGTATCTTTTCCCCTATGTTCGCAGTATGAAAACACGGCTTTCCTTTTTGCTTTTTCTAATTAGTATGGGCTTGCAGGCCCAGATCCAACTGAAAGTAAGTGATCAGCTCACTGGACTTCCCTTGGAAAATGTCCGTGTAAGTTCAGGCACTACTGTGCAAACAAGCGGTGCTTCGGGTACGGTTACTTTTTCAGGAGAAAACCTACGCCTCGTCTTCCTGTTGGAAGGGTATGAGCGATTGGAAAAAGTGTTCCCCAAGGGAGAGTTTTCCGTACAGCTTGTTCCAAGCGTAATGAATCTTTCTGGGGTTACGGTCAGCGCATTTGATACGGAGCGTCCCCTTCTGCAACAGGCGGCAAGCGTATCGCGAGTGACAGAGCAAGACCTGATGCGCTTCAATGAAAGTTCGCCCGTATTGGCCTTCAACCAAAAAGCAGGCATCCGCATCGAGGAACGGGCACCCGCAAGTTACCGCATCTCCATCCGTGGCAGTTCGCTCCGCTCTCCTTTTGGGGTTCGCAATGTAAAAATATACTGGAATGAGGTTCCATTCACGGCTCCAGACGGCACTACCGCCCTCAATTTGCTTGACTTGAGTAACATCCGAACTGCTGAAGTCATCAAAGGCCCTTCTGGAAGTGTCTATGGTGCAGGAAATGGCGGCGCCATCTCCCTATTCAGCCAAGCCCAAGTGGATGAAAATCGAATTTCCACGGAATACCTCCTGGGCGATTTTGGACTTTCGCGCTACCGTTTGGGTATTTCCCAACAAATAGGAGACGGTGGAATCGAAGCCTCTTATGTTCGTCAAGAATCGGATGGCTACCGGGATCACTCGGGCATCAAGCGCCAAGTGCTGCAGTTGAGTGGCAATTTTCCCGTTTCCGAAAAGCAGGAACTTCGTACCCAGCTCCTAATATCCGACCTACAGTACCAAATTCCGGGAGCACTGAACGCTGCACAGCTTGCAAGTAATCCCAAGCAGGCTCGACCCGGATCGGTGGGACAAAACAGTTCCATCGACCAACAAGCCCTCCTCCTTTCCCTAGGCCATACCTACCGGCATTCGGAACAATTGAGTAGTAGCACTACGGTATATTTGAATACAAATGCCTTTGAGAATCCCTTTATTCTGGACTACAAAAAGGAATTGGGCTTCGGCTACGGAACCCGCACCAAAATCAGCTACAACACCCAGTTGGGCGGCAAATCCCTCCGCCTACTTGCGGGAGGAGAGTGGCAAAAAAGCATCACCCAAGCGCAAAATTTTGGCAATCGGGCAGGCAAAGCGGATACCATCCGATTTGCAGACCAGCTGACCGCCTCCCAAGGCTTCCTATTTCAGCAAGCAGAGCTGCAGCTGAATTCCAAAACCCTGTTCACCTTGGGTTTGAGTGAAAACTTTTCCAGCTTTCAAATCGACCGTCAGGTGGATGCTGGAGGAGGAAAAACAGGCCTTCAAACCCGTACTTTCGCACCCATCCTAGTGCCTCGCGTGGCGCTCAACTACCAGTTCAACCCAAGCATGTCCGTGTATGGATCCATCAGCTCGGGCTTTTCACCGCCGACTATCGACGAAGTACGCACCAACGAGGGCAGCGTCAACCTGGATCTCGAGGCAGAGAAGGGTATCAATTACGAAGTTGGGTACCGCTTGGGCAAGGAGCGCTTCACGATGGAAGTGATCGCCTACTACTTCAAGCTTCAGGAGACCATCACCACCTATGCCAATGCAAATGGGGTGGTGCTCTTTCAAAATGCAGGTGCCACAGACCAAAAAGGAGTTGAGGCCAGCCTAGATTACGCACTGCTTCGAAATTCGAAGGGGTTTGTGCGGGATTTGTTGTTTGGCACCGCCTACACGGGGCAGTTTTTCACCTTTGAAAATTACCAGAAGCGTGGGCAAGATTTCTCAGGCAATGCCTTGACGGGTGTTCCAAAGCACAACCTGGTGAGCCGAATGGATCTGCGCACTAGGATTGGTCTTTACCTAAATTTCACACATCAGTTTACGGAAGAAATCCCCCTCGACGATCCAAATACTGTCTACCAAGACGCCTATTCTTTGGTGAACCTGCGGCTCGGTTGGGTGAAGCAGCATGGCAACTGGAACCTAGAGATTTTTGCAGGGGTAGACAATCTGCTGGATGCCACTTATTCTTTGGGCAACGATCTGAATGCTTTTGCTGGGCGATTCTACCAGCCCGCGCCTACGCGCAATGGGTATGGGGGAGTGAAGGTAGGGTTGAGATATTAATGGAAAGACGGTGGAAATAGGGAAAGAAATACAGTAGAAATAGGATAGAAACAGACTCCGCTACGCTTCGTGAAATAAATGGAGACCTATTTAAGAGTCTATTTCACCGAGCAAGGCTCGGTTTATCTCTACTGTATTTCCACTGTATTATTTATTATTCTATAATCCCCTTTGCGTCTTAGCGCCTTTGCGCGCTCATTTAATCTCGCAGATAGATAGTAGAAATACAGTGGAAAAAGGATAGAAACAGACTCCGCTACACTTCGTGAAATAGGTTGAATTATTCGCGAAGCCATTATTTCCCCGAGCCTGCTCGGGCTATTTCTACTCTATTTCAATCGTATTTCCGAGTGATTTCCACTATATTTCTGATTCCATCCCCTCAAATTATGAAAAACCTGTCCCTACTTTTATTCGCTTTTTTTATTGCATTTTCTGCTTTCTCCCAAGAGGCGAGTACAGAGTCCAAATGGGTGCCTCGGGAACCCAAAAAATTCGAGTCCACGCATTCGGGCACCTTCAATGGACAAAAAATTAGTTACAAAGCAGTAGTCGGGGAGACCTTCCTCAAGAATGCTGCAGGAGAAGTGACCGGCGCACTTTGGTCCACCGCATACCTTCGCGAGGGCGTCCTAGACCCTTCCAAGAGACCTGTGCTTTTTATCTTCAATGGAGGACCTGGATCTGCAAGCGTTTGGCTGCATGTGGGTTTCTTCGGCCCAAAAGTGGTGAAAACCGACTCGGGAGCAAGCAAAGACGATGGCGCCGCCCCCTATCTGGTGGAAGAAAACAAGCAGGCTTTGCTTGACCTAACCGATTTGGTATTTATCGATCCTATTGGAACTGGGTTTAGCCAGGTGGAAGGAAAAGGCAAAACATCAGACTTCTGGGGACTCAACGAGGACGCTTCCTCTATTGCACAATTTATCCGTACCTGGGTGACGCAGCACGGGAGATGGCAAGCACCCAAGTTTATTGCTGGTGAAAGTTTTGGCACCACTCGCGCAGCCAAAGTAGCAGAAGTACTCGAAGAGGGCGGCCAAAGCATGGCATTGAATGGGCTTGTTTTGATTTCTCAAGCCTTGGACTATGCAGGTTCGTCCAGCTGGGCGGACAACCTCACCTCCTTTTTCACCTACCTCCCTTCCCAAGCGGCTATCGCTTGGTACCATGGTAAGGCCGGACAGGGGAAAACCTTAGCCACCTTTACCCAAGAAGCAAGAGAATTTGCCTACGGGGACTATTTGAGCTCCTTGTTTATGGGGGAAAAGCAAACAGAAGCACAGAAAGAAGCGATCGCAGCCAAGTTGTCCTACTTTACTGGCTTGGATAAAACCTATATTCTTCGCTCCGACAATCAGGTCTTGATGCACCGCTTCAAGAAAGAATTGCTCCGTGCCGAGGGCAAGGCCATTGGTACTTTGGATGGAAGGTATTTGGCTCGAGAAACCGACAAATCCTCCGAAGGACCGGTGCTTGGAGATCCAGCGAGCTACATGACCGGATCTGCTTACACGGCTGTTTTCAACGACTACTTGATGCGGGACTTGAAGGTGACGATGGATCGCCCTTACTTCACCTCCGCAAGCGGAATGGGTGGAAGTTGGAACTGGAAACCTGTGCCCGACGGGGCCTACTACGAGCCGAGTTATGTAAGTACTGCCCGTGCACTCAGCGAGGTCATGCACCGAAATACGCAGCTGCAGGTGCTGGTTGCCAACGGATACTACGACCTGATCACCCCCTTCTTTGATGCGGAGTATACCTTTGCCCGCCACAATTTTCCACAAGACCGTGTGGCCATGACTTACTACGAGGCAGGGCACATGATGTACAACCGACAGGAAGATTTTGATGCCTTGGCAAAAGATGTACGGAAGTTTTTGGAGGGGATAATCACTAAAAAATCAAATTAACCAACTTAAATTCTATCATGGGAACACCCAAATTCAATCCAGAAGCAGTTACTCAAATTATACGTGAACGCAGGTCCATGTTTCCTGCGCAGTTTAAAGAAAACGACCCGGTAGCCGATTCCATCATCGAGGAGATCCTGGAAAATGCCAATTGGGCACCTACCCACAAGCTCACCCAACCTTGGCGCTTTATTGTGTACACAGGAGCAGGACTTAAGACCTTTGGCGACTATCAGGCGGAGATGTACAAGATGCGCGCAGAAAAAAACGGGACTCCCTTCCTAGAAGGAACCTACCAAAAATTTAAGGATACGCCGAGCAAAGCCTCTCATGTCATCGCCCTGCTGATGAAGCGAACCGAAGGATCGGGGATTCCCGTAATGGAAGAGATTTCGGCTGTTGCAATGGCGGTGCAGAACATGTACTTAACGGCCTGTGCGCATGGACTCGCTTGCTACTGGGGCACCGGCGGACCGACCTTCTGGGTAGAAGCGCGGGAAGATTTTGGACTCGAAGGCGAGGACATGCTGATGGGCTTTTTCTATGTAGCCAAGCCTGCTACCGATACTTGGCCAGCAGGAAAGCGCGAGCCGATTGGAGAAAAGGTGAGTTGGGTAAGGGAGTAATCCTTCTTTCAAATGCTTTACTAAAATGCCAAACATTGGGCCAGTTGAACTAGCCGGATGTTTGGCATTCTTTTTTCATATAAAAGATCATTTTCTGGTGTTAAATATGTAACTTATAAGTTACTATGAAAACTACATCCTGGGAAGAAATCAAAGACAAGGTCTACGGGGAAAAAGGCAGTCCTCGCCGCGATGCCCTCGAGCGAGAAACGGCCCCCTTCAAAATCGGTCTTCTTCTAAAAAAAGCACGCGAAGAAAGACTCCTTACCCAAGAACAGTTGGCCCAACTTGTGGATAAAAAAAGAACCTACATCTCTAGAGTGGAAAATGACGGGGCCAACATGACCTTAAAAACCCTCTATGAAATTGTAGAAAAAGGTCTCGGAGGGAAAGTACAGATTAAGATTGACTTGTAAAAAAAGTCCCAAATTTACCAATCCGCTGGCCTTCTCACCTGATACGCGGCCATCTGATCCAATAGATCTACTGGGTCATCGGAGATAATTAGCATTTCTTCCTGCTCAGGATAGAGAAACCCCTCCTGCATCGCATGGTTGAGGAAGTCAATCAACTTATCGTAGTAGCCATGCACATTGTACAGCGCCAAAGGCTTTTGGATGTAGTGCAGCTGGTTCAATGTCATGATTTCAAAAAGTTCCTCCAGCGTGCCAATCCCTCCCGGCATGGCGATAAAGCCGTCCCCTTTTTCGGCCATCAGCCACTTGCGGTCCCGCATGGTCTCGACAATGATCAACTCTGTACAGCCTTTGTGCGCCACTTCCCGGTCTACCAACTTTTGAGGAATGATTCCGATCACTTCCTTGCCTGCACCGAGCAACTCGTCAGCGATGACTCCCATCAAGCCCACATGACCCGCACCATACACAAGGCTATGGTCACGTAAAATCATTTCTTGAGCCAAGGACCTTACCCCTGCTTCGTAAATGGAATGGTTGCCTTTCTTGGAACCACAGTAGACGGTTATCTTTTTCATACCCGAAAAATAAAGATTTCACCCGATCCCAAAGCAAGAATTTGAAAGAAGGTTTGCAGCGGCAGATCCTAGCCCCCATTTTTGGGGTTCAAGCCCCACACCATGAAAATCTGTTTCGCCACCAACAACGCCAAAAAAATCGAAGAGGTCGCTGCTGCCCTGAAGGGGCTCATCGAAATTGTATCCCTTCAAGAGATTGGCTGCACGGTAGAGCTTCCCGAAACAGGCGACACCTTGGAGCACAATGCCTTTGAAAAAGCACGGTATGTCAACCAACATTTTGGGGTAAGCTGCTTTGCGGATGACACTGGGCTGGAAGTAGCAGCCTTAGACGGGGCGCCAGGCGTGTATTCAGGAAGATTTGCAGGAGAGCCACGCAGTGATGCCCGCAACCTGAGTTTGCTTTTGGAAAAAATGCAGGGCCAAACCAACCGATCCGCCCGATTCCGAACCGTCATTGCCCTAATCTTGGATGGAAAGGAGTACCAGTTTGAGGGAATCGCCGAAGGAGAAATCACCTCTTCCCCCAGCGGCGAGAGAGGATTTGGCTACGATCCGATCTTCCAGCCCCTTGGATTTGATCGCACTTTTGCAGCACTCAGCCTGGCAGAGAAAAATGAAATTTCACACCGTGGAAAGGCTGTAAAGGCACTCCTAAATTTTCTCCGAGCAGGAAAATTCTGAGATACCCACAAAAATGACTTAATTTGCCCCCCATGACCAAGCCCTTCATCGTCGGAATCACCGGGGGATCTGCCTCTGGAAAAACCTTGTTTCTGGAACATCTCCTGCGCAACTTCTCTCCCGAGGAACTGTGTTTGATCTCCCAAGACAACTATTACAAGCCAAAGCACCTGCAGCCTGTGGACGAGCAAGGCATTGCCAACTTTGACACCCCCCATAGCATCGATTTTGAGCAGTATGCCCAAGACATCCGCATCATTCAGGGAGGAGGCACGGTGATCCGAGAGGAGTACACCTTCAATAACGCCAGCAAAAAACCCAAGATGCTCACCTTTGCGCCCGCACCCGTAGTGGTCGTGGAAGGGATTTTTGTGCTCTACTATCCTGAGCTGGCCGCTTTATTGGACCTGAAGATTTTTATCGATGCCAAAGATCACATCAAACTCAAGCGGCGCATTATCCGTGACAAGGTGGAGCGGGGATACGACCTTGACGATGTGCTGTACCGCTACGAGAATCACGTGATGCCTACTTACGAAAAATACATCAAGCCCTTCAAAAGCGAAGCAGACCTCATTATTCCAAACAACCTCAACTTTGACCGGGCAATGGATGTACTCCGCACCTACTTGCGGGCAAAATCTGTTCGATAAGGATAAAAAGCCAAGGTCAAGCACCAAATATTGGATTAGTTTATTGAGATTTTACGCTTTTCTAGCATTACCTAAAGAAAATAAGGTTGAGGTTCAATTGAGTGGGCTGTGGTCTGTGGACAGTCGGCTGTCGACGATTATCCGCAGTAATTCAAAAAGATCTTAAGGCCACCAGTAAGATTGCGGATAATCATATATTTTCTATATTTGTCCCCCATGAAAAATAGGAACTCATACTACAGCACCAGCAAGCAGCGATTTTCGTGGGCTTTGGTGTTGTTCTTTTGCCTATTTGTATCCAGCATCGAATACTTCCCTTCAGCAGGAAATCAATCCCGAACAGAGCAGTCCGCTGAACAGCCAGATCAGAGCTTTTTGGATGTTGCTGTAGATGCAGTCGTGCCTTTTGCGCTGGAAGTAGCAAACACCGTTTTTTACCTAATTTCCCAGCTTTTTCAAGTTGACTTTTTCATACACCTGCCTCAAGTAGCTGCAGCGTCTTATGTAAACTCATTTACAGAAATCCTTTTTGAACGGATTATTTCCCCGCAGGGGCCTTAAAAAATCAAACCCTTTCTGAATTCACCTCCTCGTTCTTTTTGGAACGAGTCAAATCTTAATTAATTCAATTCCTTAAATTTTATCAAAATGCAAAACAAAGGTGCAATCGTGTTTTTGACGGTGATCATTACAGCGCTCTGCCTGTA
>JBIIGH010000060.1:0-11359 GCA_044236565.1 Algoriphagus sp.
CTCAGGTAGACTTGTACGAGATCGATGGCAAGGAAATCATCGTGTTGGCTGAAGGCCGATTGGTGAACTTGGGTTGCGCTACGGGTCACCCATCCTTCGTGATGTCCAACTCCTTTACCAACCAGACGTTGGCACAGCTAGAGTTGTGGGCTAATTACAAGAGCTACAGCCCTGGCGTGTACGTACTTCCAAAGCACTTGGACGAGAAGGTTGCCTTCTTGCACTTGGCCAAGTTGGGCGTACAGCTAGACACCCTTTCTCAAGACCAAGCCCAGTACATCGGCGTGGAGGTGAAGGGGCCGTTTAAGCCGGAGTATTATAGATACTAAAGGCAAGGCCTTTAGTATCGTTAAAGGTTAAACCTGCTTGCCGCAGGCAGGATGTTAATAGATCAGCCGTAGGCTGATTGTTAAGGTGCTCCATTCATGATTCCTTTAACCCTTAACAATTAACGTTTAACCTACCTGCTTCAGGCAGGTTAATCAGTTAACCAAAATCATTCCCTCGAAAAAGGAGCTCCAAAAGAGCTCCTTTTTCTTTTCAAATCTTCCTAAGGGATGGTATATTGAAAAAAATTAAGCTAAAGACTATGAACTATACCGAAGGAATGCTCCGAGAAGGATCGTTGAAAGGAAAAAACATCTTGATTACTGGGGGAGGTACGGGCCTGGGCCGAGCCATGGGAGAGTATTTCTTGGAGTTAGGAGCCAACCTAGTCATCACTTCGCGTAAGCTAGAGGTGCTTGAAGAAACGGCCAAGGAGATGATGGCCAAGTCTGGTGGTAAGGTGATCCCTGTAGTTTGTGATGTACGAGAAATTGAACAAGTGGAAGCCATGTGGGCCAAGTGCATCGCTGCTTTTGGGCAAATCCACGGGGTCTTGAATAATGCGGCAGGTAACTTTATCAGCCCAACCGAGCGCCTTTCTGCCAATGCCTTCAATACGGTATTGGACATTGTATTAAAAGGAACTTCTCAGGTGACCTTAACGGCTGGAAAGCACTGGATTGCAGAAAAGCAGCCGGGCGTATTTTTGAACATTGTCACTACCTATGCCTGGACTGGTTCAGGCTACGTGGTGCCTTCAGCTGCTGCCAAGGCAGGTGTTTTGGCACTTACCCGTTCGCTCGCTGTGGAGTGGGCCAAGTACGGGATCCGATCCAATGCGATTGCACCAGGACCATTCCCTACCGAAGGGGCCTGGAGTCGATTACTTCCAGGGGATTTGGTCAAGAAATTTGACCCTGCAAAGAAAGTTCCTGTTGGACGCGTAGGTGTGCACCAGGAGCTGGCCAACTTGGCAGCTTACTTGATTTCTGATTTCTCTGCCTATGTCAATGGAGATGTGATCACCATCGATGGGGGAGAATGGTTGAAAGGTGCTGGAGAGTTCAATAATTTGGAAATGATACCTCAAGAAATGTGGGATATGATGGAGGCATCTCGCGGAAAAAAGCCCTAAGCCCCAAATTACTTTGGGGCTATGTCAAAGCCAAATGGAAAATTAGAGGAGCCTAGCCAACACAGTTGCCTAAGGGACAGAATCGTGCGGTATCCCCTGAAATCAAACAACTAACAGTCAAGAAAAACCATGCAGACCCCATCCTTGAACTTAAATCGTCAGGAATTCGGTGATCCGAAAAACAAGGGCCAGGTTCTCACCTTATCGGAAGCACATGCCCTCTTGAATGATTGGGTACTGAATGACCGCTTGAAAGTTCACATGAAGCAAGTGGGACATCTGATGCAAGCCTACGCACTATCGATAGGGCTTGACGCTACAGCTGCCCACAAATGGCATTTGGCAGGACTGCTTCACGATGCGGATTGGGATCAATGGCCAGACCAACATTGCCGAAAAATCATTGAGGAACTCGAAGCGCGTGCCATCGATCCAGAGATCATTCGAGCCATCGCCTGCCATGGTCCTCGCTACTTTGGGGTAGAGCCACGCACGCTAATGGACAAAATGCTCTATGCCTTCGATGAACTCAGTGGCTTGGTACATGCGTACTCCCTCATGCGTCCCGAAGGCTATGCCGGTATGGAGGTAAAGGGGGTGAAAAAACGCTTAAAAGACAAAACCTTTGCTGCACAAGTGAGCCGTGAGGATATTGCCGATGCTGCCCAGCGGGCCGAGATGCCTGTGGATGAGCTGATTGCATTTGTAGTTGCCCATCAAGGTTCCACCGACCTAACTTAAAAATGAAAAGGGCCGCAATAGCGGCCCTTTTTTATGCTTCATCCATATCCTGCGTTACAGGCTTAAAGTTTCCTGGAGGTAAGTCTGGGCTCACTTCTGATTTTTCAAAAGGAAATACTTCTAGAATGGAACTTTCAGTAATGTCAGGTACCCGGAAACTCACGAGCATGTTGCTCAGACTTTCTTGAATTCGGTCGTAGGCTTGTTTGACATCTTCTGCAGTTACGATCATGTATTGGGTAACTTTTTTCTCTTTCCCATTATCCCCATCCGCGATCAAGTAGGTCACCTTGCACTTGTACCAGATGTCGGCATCCTCGTAAAAAAAGACATCCACAATGTTACTCTTGCTGATCCCAGTCACTTGGAAGTCACCACGGATTTGAGATCCGAGTTTATCATACAGGATGGCTTCTGCTTCCGTAAAGGACACTGCATCCACCAGATATTGTTCGGAAATACTTTTCAAAAGACCCTCTTCAGTTTCTTTCGCATATTTTACTTTACACAAAAACCAGATTCTCATTTGCTACGTTGTTAAGGCTTCGAATCTACCGCATCTCTTCCAAAGCGCTAAAGAAAGTCAAGAAAATATTTTTAGCGATCGTGGTAAATTAAATAGGCGATTGATTCATCTGCTTGTATTTGTTCGAAAGGGAAACCAATTCGCTGGATTGGTTGGGGCGATGAAAAAGTAGGTATCCCAATCCCAATCAAGGCTGCATGCGATGAAGCCTTGTTCGATGCGGCTGTTTTAGTAGCTTTAGGGAAGGCTAGACAGTTCTTTTATTTTTAATATGTATTCCATGTGGCAAACCTTCACGCGTAGTTTTCCAATTCAACTTTTTCTCCTTCACCTCCAGAAGAACTTATCCTTGCTGTTGATTTGGGTACTGTTATTGGGAATTGTCTTGCAGCAATTTGGCGTGGTACTGGGCATTCCCTATTTGTTTTTGGATCCCGAATACCTCCATGAAGTTTCTTGGCTGAGTTTTTTTTGGATGGGCTTGGGTTTGGCCGTGTTTACCATGGCTTTCCACATGACTACCTACATCATGGATGGCTGGCGCTTTTCTTTTCTTGCTGTGGTGCATCGCCCATTCATTCACTTTTGCTTCAATAACTCGATCATCCCCCTTCTTTTTTACCTGATTTACACCATTCAATTCGTTTCCCTGCAATTCGAAAATGAGCAGTCCAACTGGGAGGTGCTTCGTATGTATCTTGGATTTTCCTTGGGAAGCATCTTGGCCTATGCTCTACTTTTTGGCTATTTGAGTTTAACCAACAAGGGCTTTTTCATGCTGTTCTCCGAAACGATAGACAAGCGTCTTCGTCGAGTGAGTCGAAGTCATCGCTTGAAGAAAGGTGAGGCGGATCCTTTTAATTTGCAGGGCCCCGCGGTCTGGGTGTACCTCAACCTCAAGCTGAAATGGGAAGCAGTGAGGCCAGATATCTCTCGGTTTGAAACTGCCAAGCTGCTCCGCGTATTCCATCAGAATCACTGGAATCTATTTTTAATCCAAGTGTTTTTGGTATTCGTGATTCTATTGTTGGGCATGTTTAATGAAGAGGAAATTTTGCAGTTTCCGGCGGCAATGAGTGCCTTGCTGTTGCTTGCTATCCTTTTGATGGCAATTGGGGCCTTAACCTTTTGGCTCAGGACCTGGGCTGCGGTGGTGGTTCTAGTTCTGGTTCTTGGAGCAAATTACTTTTCGACTTTTTCCTGGTTAAACAAACCCCACCAGGCCTATGGAATGGATTATGTGCAGACACCTGCTCGGTACAACCTCGATCGGCTGGATGTGTTGACCCACCCCGATACGCTACGGAAGGATAAGCAACAGGTAGAACAGATATTGAATCGCTGGCGCGCCAAGTTTCCAGCTTCCTCCAAACCCAAGTTGGTGCTTGTGGCTGCGAGTGGAGGCGGTCAGCGTGCCGCACTTTGGACCTTAAAAGTGCTGCAAGAGCTTCATACCAGTTCCGCTGGTGAGTTCACTAAGCATTCATTTTTGTATACAGGGGCTTCTGGTGGCGTTTTGGGCGAGGCCTTCTTTCGTGAACTTTACCTCAGGTCTCTTTCGGATCCCAATCTGAATCCTAGTGCGCCAGCCTACCTAACTCAATTGGCGGCGGACAATCTCAACCCCATTTTATTTAGTCTTTTGGTGAATGACCTGCTCTTCCCAACTCAAAAATTGGAGTACAAAGGGAGAGTATATTCCAAGGATCGGGGATTTGCTTTTGAAGAGCAGCTCAATAAAAATACCAAGGGCGTTCTAGACAAGTCCTTGGAGGACTACAAGGTGCCTGAGGCTTTGGGAAAGATTCCGCTCCTGCCTTTGACGACCTTGATTGTCAATGATGGAAGGAAATTGGTTTTATCTCCTCATTCTCTTTCCTTTTTTGGTAGCGCTGGCCTTGGTGGTCCCTTGCCCCAAGAAAAAAAGCAGTCGATTGATTTTATGCGCTTCTTTGCAGCACATGATCCAGGAAATATACGTTTTCTCACAGCGCTACGCATGAGTGCCACTTTTCCATTTATCACTCCCAATGTGGAGCTACCATCCAGTCCAGTGATGAAAACAATGGATACTGGTTTGTCAGATAACTTTGGCATTCAAGATGCACTTCGATTTCTCTATGTTTTCAAGGATTGGATTGGCACCAACACTTCAGGTGTGGTGCTCGTCACCATTCGTGATTCTGAAAAATCCCCTGAAATTTCCACTTCAGCCACCACCCAAATCCTTGAAAAAATCAGTAGTCCCCTTAAAAATATCTACAGCAACTGGGACATGATCCAAACCATCCACAACGAAGTGCTATTCAATTACATGACGGAGTCTATGCCCTTTGGCGTGGAAAAAATCGAATTTGAATATGCGCCGGGGAAGCTCTCTGCTGCTCAGACTTCAGAAATCTCAGGGAGCATGCAGCGCGCTTCCCTCAACTGGAGGTTGACGGCAAAGGAAAAACGGTCCATCCTTGCCACCATACAAACGCAATCCAATCAAGCAGCATTGGCGCGGGCAAGGGAGATTTTTAAGAAATGATAAGCCTCTGAACGCTATCGAATCAGTACCCGATTCCGATTTTTTTATAAATAAAATGCATCAGCCAAGCTGGGCCAATCATCAAAAACTGCACATCTTTTAAAAAGGAGGGTTTTTTGCCCTCGATCTTGTGCCCATAAAACTGAACGATCCAAGCTACTACAAATACAGCTAGGCTAATGTATGCCAACATGCCAGGAAAAGTAAGTGCTAGGTAATTGGCCAAACCCAAACATAATGCAGAAAAAAGCAACATCCCCAAGGTAAGTGCAGGGGATAAAGAAATGTAATAGATCAGTACCAAGAAAAGGGTAAGTGTAGCCCAGTTTGCAAAATCACCTAAAAAAGGAAGTTGCGCTGCTATAAATCCACTTGGAATACTGAATACCAATCCGACCACACTGAAGAAGATGGCTGGAACACAAAACCAGTGAATCAATTTGTTGGTGGCATTTTGATGGCTATCGCCGTATTCTAGGAGTAAGGATTCAATTTTTCTCATGGGATTTTGGGTTAAAATTCGGTTCTTGGTGTCACAAGTTAATCAACCAAGTTTAAAAAGTAAATCCACTCTGTCTATGTTGAGTTTTTGGGAACAAAAAAATTTTTTGAACTACGATTTAATCGTGGTTGGAGCAGGTTTTACAGGACTTTCTGCAGCAATTAATTTCAAAAAGAAGCATAAAAAAGCAAAGGTACTGGTTATTGATCGAGGAGTATTTCCTTCTGGAGCGAGTACTAAAAATGCTGGATTTGCCTGTTTCGGGAGTTTGACAGAGATTTTGGATGATTTTTGGTCCATGACTCCAGACGAGGTGCTGCAATTGGTTGAAAAAAGATATACCGGTTTAACCCAGATTCGGAAACAATTTGGAGATCAAGCCTTGCGGTACCAACACCGCAACGGCTATGAAATCCTCGGCGAGGAACAGTTGGAAGCCTTGGATCAACTACCTGACATCAATCACCTCCTCAAAAAAATATTCAAGAAAGAGGTGTTTTCTGTGGTCAAAGATCCTTCTAAGTTTGGGTTTTCTGAAACGGTAAAGGCGGTTGTCAAAAATCGTTTCGAGGGGGAATTGGATCCTGGGGCCTACTTGAATGCACTTTGGGAGAAGGCGTCTGGCCTAGGTGTCCGCATCTTGTCGGGGGTCTCTGTCGTGGAAGTCAATCATGAAGAGGGTAGGGTTCTTGCAGAAAAGAAAGATAAAAAAGAGATTTTTGAATTTGTGGGAGAACGGGTAGCGATCTGTACAAATGCCTTCACTCAGAAACTTTGGCCAGCATCTCCTTTGGAGCCAGGTAGAGGATTGATTTTATTGAGTAAGCCCATTGCTGGGGGCATTCCTTGGAAAGGAGGATTTCACCTAGATCGTGGCTATGTGTATTTCCGAGAGGTAGAAGGACGTCTGCTTTTGGGTGGAGCTCGAAATAAAGATTTTGAAAAAGAAAAAACTACCGAGTTCGAGGTAAATCCTGTCATTAAGGAGCATTTGAACCGATTGGCTCAGGATGTGATATTTCCAGGTAGACCCATAGAATGGGAAATGGAATGGACTGGAATTATGGCTTTTGGGGCGAAAAAATCACCCATCATTCAACAGATTGGAAAGAAGACTGCAGTGGCAGTTCGACTAGGAGGGATGGGTGTAGCCATAGGCTGGCAAGTGGGTAAGGAGCTTTCCGAACTACTTTCAGACCTGTAATTAATTTTTTTTCTTTAGCTTCATGGCTTGTAAACTCTCGACTACCATCGAATGACTCCAATCCCAAAAGTACCGAAGGTGCTGGATGCACTGATCCCTCTGATTTTTTTAATTGTACTCCTTGTACTGACAATTAAAATTTTTGGAACAGATGGGCTTTCTGGTTCCAATCAAATTGTATTGATTTTATCAGCGGCAGTGGCAGGGTCCATTGCGGTTTTTAGATTGGGCTACACCTGGGATGCGCTTCAAGAGGGTGTCGTCAAAAGTATCAGCTCAGCGATGAGTAGCATCCTTATTTTGTTTTTGATTGGAGCACTTGCGGGTACCTGGCTACTGAGTGGCATAGTACCTGCCATGATTTATTATGGTTTGCAGGTGCTTAGTCCAGCCTTATTTTTGTTTGCGGCTTGTTTTATTAGTGCCATTGTATCGACAGCTACCGGTAGCAGTTGGACCACTGTCGCTACGGTAGGGGTAGCCTTGTTGGGAATAGGCAAAGCCTTGGGATTTGAGGAAGGAATTATTGCAGGAGCGATCATCTCGGGAGCCTATTTCGGGGACAAAATGTCACCATTATCCGATACCACCAATCTAGCACCAGCGATGGCAGGAACGGATTTGTTTACCCATATTCGGCACATGGCCAAGACGACCATCCCTACCATGTTGATTACACTCATTTTATTTTTTGTGATTGGGCTCAACTACCAGACGGATGGCAATGTGGAAGATGTGAAAACAATATCATCGATTATTGCTAGCAACTTTACGCTTACCCCTTGGTTGTTTCTTGTTCCGGGTGTGGTGATTTTTATGATTATCAAAAAAGTCCCAGCCTTGCCTGCCTTATTAGTAGGAGCCTTGTTGGGCGGGGTTTTTGCTTTGATTTTCCAACCTCAAATCATAGCTCGGATTGTAGGCGAGGAGGGCTCATTCACCTATTTAGGGTTCAAGGGTGTGATGATGGCCATGTATGGAAAAATCAGTATTGTGACGGATAATGCCCTTGTCAATGAATTGTTGGTTACGAAAGGAATGGCAGGGATGCTGAATACCATTTGGTTGATCGTCTGTGCCATGGTTTTTGGTGGCATCATGGAAGAGAGTGGGATGCTCAGGGTATTGGCTGAGGCAGTCATCCGCAAGGTGCACCGCGTCGGATCCCTAATCGCTACTACAGCTGCTACCTGTGTTTTCTTTAATATCACTACCTCAGATCAGTATTTGGCGATCTTGGTGCCTGGACGTATGTTTGCGGATGTGTACAAAAAAAGAGGACTGAAGCCAGAAAACCTTTCGCGTACCTTGGAAGATTCTGCAACTGTTACTTCAGTGCTCGTACCCTGGAATACCTGTGGCGCGACCCAAGCATCAGTTCTCGGAGTGGCCACCCTTGTGTATGCTCCCTATTGCTTTTTCAACATCATTAGCCCGATCATGACGATCCTGTATGGCTACCTCAATATTGGAATCAACTATTACGATAAGGAAGACGAGTTGGCATGATCCCATACAGTATCAGTAAAGAAGAGATTATTGAGTTGCCCTTGGGTCAGTTTGAAGGCCCAATCCACCTGATTGATCGTCCGGAACAAGTAGAGGATGCGGTAGATTTTCTAGAAAATCAGCCACTTATTGGATTTGATACGGAGACCAAGCCTTCATTTCGGAAGGGAGAGTTTAACCATGTATCCCTACTTCAACTTTCCACTCCCAATCAAGCTTTTGTTTTTCGACTCAATAAAATAGGTTTTCCACCTCCTTTGCGGAGCCTGCTGGAAAAAGAAAATGTATTAAAAGTTGGGGCTGCTGTGCACGATGACCTCAAAGCCTTGAAAAAGCTGAGTGATTCCTTCTATCCCCAGTCATTTTTTGATTTGAATGACGAGTTAAAGAAAGTTGGATTTCAGAATGTAGGGGTGAGAAACCTCTGCGGAATGGTCTTGAAAATCCGAATTTCCAAAGCGGAGCAAGTATCCAATTGGGAGGCAGATAAGCTCACCGAAAAGCAGCTTCGCTATGCCGCCACTGATGCTTGGGCTTGTTTGGAGATTTTTCAACTATTGAAAGAGGAAGGATATTTGAATGATCTTTTGGGTTAATCCCCAGGTAAACTAAGCAAGAGCCTTAGCCTACGCGAACTTGCACACGTTCTGAACTCGAAAAGTAGCGGTTGCCGATAGCCAATAGGTCCGCAGCCGTGAATTTTTTTAGGGTTTCAAAGCGTTTTTCGTAGAAGCTGAAATCAAGTCCAGCATAGTAAACACCCTTAAATTGATCGATCAGATCAAAGGGAGAACTGAATTTGGTAAACAATTGCCCAATGAGGTAATTTCTCAAAATCTCGATTTCCTCTACATCGGCAAGCACAGTTTTGAGAAGCTCAATTTCTTTTTCGATCTCAGCGAATACTTCTTCTTGGTGCGCTTTCTTCACATCTGCAGCAATGATCCAGTAGGCGTATTCGTCTAATTCAACCAAGGAAGAGTGAATGCCGTAGGTATGCCCCTTGTCCTCACGGATATTTTTTACCAGTCTTGAACCAAAATAGCCGCCCAATAGCGTATTGAATACGGCCAAGATAGGGAAATCTGCGTGCTGCTTTGAGATGGACCATCCACCAAGTCGTATACTGCTTTGTACCGCATCTGCACGATCTTCTAGGAGTAGGGGTGTGGAAGCTGGCTCCGGCAACCCTTGTTTTTTCGCACCTTGCTTGAGTGGGAGCTGGTTCAAGGTAGCAAGCAGTTGCTCTAGTTCCTGCGGTTTAAAATCTCCAGAAAGAAATAAAGTACAATCTTTCCACAGGTGATCCTGGTAATAGGCTTGAAGAAGTGCAGGTGTAATTTCCGAGATATGCGCTTCCGTAACTTCTTGACCAAAGGGATGGTTTGCACCAAATAATCCTTTTTTGAAGAGCTGACTCGCTCTGGAGCTGGGCTTTTCTTGTTCGAGTTTGAGGCTTAGCAGGCGTTGGGACTTTCTTTTCTCCAGGTTTTCTTCTGGAAACACTGCGTCAGAAAAAAGGGAGATGAAAGTAGGTAGGATCGTGAACAGGTGTTTTTTTATACAGAGTAGGCTCAATCCTTCTTGGGTGTAGCTCAAAGTCGGGTAAACCTCTGCCCCATGGTAATCAAAGAATTCTGCAAGCTGCTGCGCGCTGGATTGGGTTGTGCCTTCCTGAAGCATTTGCAGCGTAAATGAAGGAATAAGCGATTGACTGTTGGGAAGTAATGTCCGCGAACTGTTACCAATTACTTCTATTTTGACTGCATCAATTCCTGGTGTGGGAAAAAAAAAGACAGTACTGCCTGTTCCCAGTTTGAATTGCTGGGGAGCAGGAAGTGTGAATTCAGTAGGAAGGGAAAATTGAGGCGCCTTAGAGCGATCTACAGACATTAATTTGCAGCAGCAGCAATGGAAGCAATGGAATAGCGGAGCGAAAACCGGAGGGTTTCTGCAAGCGGATGGTTTTGAACTTGTGGAACTAGGTAGGAGAAGTCCAAACCAAGACGCTTCATCGTAAAGCCAGCACCCATCGTGAAGTACCTGCGGCCACCTTTGGTATCGTCCTCGTAAAAATATCCTGTTCGAAGGGCAAACTTTTCTGCATACAAATACTCCACTCCAAACGAAAGGGTGAGTTCACTCCACTCTTCTTGGAAACCTCCAGGGGCGTCGTTGAAGGAACCAAACATACCAGAAATAAGCGGTCTATTTGGATCTTTCCCCGCTGCAATGATCAGATCGCCATTCGAATCGGTGGCAAGGGTACCGTCAGCATTGGTTTTGTAGGTAGGTGGTGTGGGAACCATCAATTTGTTGGCATCCAAAGCGAAAGTCAAAGAGCTGGTTGAATTTACATTGATTTTGTAAGCTGTTCCCGCTCTAAAGGTGGTGGGGATGTAATCCAAGTCTTCCGCGCTGTTGTAGGTGATTTTTGGGCCAATGTTGGAGAGGGTAAGCCCCCAAGACCAAACGCCCTCTTTTTCACCAACAAGAATTGGTTTTTGATGATAAAGTCCGATGTCTGAGCCTACGCTAACTCCTGGGCGTGATTCTGTACCTCCAGAAGCAGACATGTTGCCAGAAAGATTGGAATGGATAAATCGTGCTGAAATGCCTAAGCCTAGGTTTGCAGATAACCTTCTGGAATAGGTACCCCCAATTGCGATATCTCGAGGATTAAACTCTCCGATAGGATTTCCTCTTCCATCGGTGAGGGAGATGTCTCCCATGTTGAAGTAGCGAAGATCCAATCCAAAAGCAGAATTTTCATCTATTTTTTTGTAGCCAGATAGGTAGCTCAAGGACATATCATTGACCAACTTGCCCAGCCATGGGGAGTGGGAAAGTGAAAAGCCATAACCATCTTTAATGAAGGCAAG
>JBIIGH010000267.1:0-2951 GCA_044236565.1 Algoriphagus sp.
GATCCTCGAATTAGACCGTGGCGAGGGAATTCCTTGGAAAGGGAACTATTCCTCTTGGCTCGATCAAAAGCAAAACCGACTCAAGCAGGAGGAGAAAACCGAATCCAAGCGTCAGAAAACTTTGGAGCGAGAATTGGAGTGGATCCGCATGTCGCCTAAGGCAAGGCAATCCAAGGGCAAGGCCCGTTTGAATGCCTACGATAAGTTGATCGGAGAGGAGTCCAAGGACAAGGAAGCCAAATTGGAATTGTTTATTCCGCCAGGACCTCGTTTGGGTGCCAAAGTGATTGAGGTAAACCAGGTGTCCAAGGCCTATGGAGATAAATTGCTTTTTGAAAACCTCAGTTTCTCCTTGCCTCAAGGGGGCATTGTGGGGGTAATTGGTCCCAATGGAGCTGGAAAATCCACCCTCTTCAAGTTGATCACGGGGCAGGAAAAGGCAGATTCGGGCAATTTTGAGGTGGGTGAAACAGTGAAATTGGCTTATGTAGATCAGGAACACGACAAGTTGGATCCCAATAAGACCGTGTACCAGTTGATCTCCGATGGCAATGAATTGATGAAGCTGGGCAATAAGGAGGTGAACTCCCGTGCTTACGTGTCCAAGTTCAACTTTGCAGGTTCGGATCAAGAGAAAAAAGTAGGGGTGCTTTCCGGTGGGGAGCGCAACCGCGTGCACTTGGCGATTACGCTCAAGGAAGGCGGCAACTTGCTGCTTCTTGATGAGCCGACCAACGACTTGGATGTGAACACCCTTCGGGCATTGGAAGAAGCCTTGGAAAATTTTGGAGGCTGTGCCGTAGTGATTTCCCACGACCGCTGGTTCCTGGATCGTATTTGTACACACATCTTGGCTTTTGAAGGCGATTCGCAGGTTGTTTGGTTTGAGGGCAACTTCTCCGACTATGAGGAAAACAAGAAGAAGCGCCTGGGCGATGTGATGCCAAAGCGCATTCGCTACAAGAATTTGAAATAAACCTTTGAGGTCTTTCTTAGACCTCGAAGGTTTTATTTCTTTATCTTTTGAGGTCTTTCTTAGACCTCGAAGGTGTAAATATCCCTTGTTCTTTTCGCGTGTTTTCAATAAATAAATGAGAAAAATCTGCAGCCAAGGAATCACTTTTTTACTCCTTGTACTCCTGCTTTCGCTCGGGGCCTGCCAAGAATTCATCCACAATAGCTTTGATACCTTTACCGGAAAGATCGTGGATGTGGCCGGTAAACCAGTAGCTGATTTGGAGCTTATCCTGACCCAAGATCTTGATTTTGGGGTAGCCCAGCCTCCGGTTGCCAAATCCATTATTTATACCATAAAAACCACCAATCGTGGGGAGTTTCGCCTAGTTGTCCCTTCCCGAACGGATATCTCATTCAACACGGAGTATTTTTTGCTGCTGTCTGCACCGGCCCAATTTGAATTGGAGGAATCGGGAATGTCTGTTCTTTATCGGTATTATTCATTTTCTACGGCGGATAGAGCTGCTGATGGGGTAATTGATTTGGGTACCTTAAAAATTGTTAGCGAATGATCCGAAGAAGCCTCGTTGTTGTGCTACTGCTGCTTTGGACCAGCTTTCCTGCTTTTTCGCAGGAGACGAAAAAGGAGGGAGGGATACCCAAGGGACAGTTTACCTTCGCTCCTGGGGCGGAACTGCTGTACCGTAGCTATGAAAAGGGTAGCTTTTTGGGGGATACCTACACGATGGGACTGGGCTACCGCTTGAAGATGGATTTTGAGTTTTCTGGCTATCCCGGCATAGGCCTTTATTTTGGAACTCAAGGGTCCAGCATTCAGCCCAATCGCTTCTTAGGCGGATTTTTTAAAGAAGTGCGGATGCCTGAAACTGGAATTTACCTCTTCCATCAAGTACCTGTTTTCGAAAATCTTTCCTTGCGGGGCGAACTTGGATATGGGCAATTGCAGGTGATTCATGGCCTGAGTCCCTCCCGGTTTATTCTGGATTACGCTAATTTCTCGGGAGGGCTAGTCGCAAACTATACCGTGGCAAAGGAAGTGCTGGGTATTTTTGACCTCAGCTTGATTTTCGGAGGGAACTATGGATTCCTAAATGGAAACAAAATCGTCATCAATGACTTGGATCGAACCTATGTGCAGCGTTCAACAGCCGTTCAGGGAGTTTTCGGAATCAAGGTGAGGTATTTGTAGGAAGACTCCCTTGACTGCCGATTAGCCGATTTTAAAAAACTGGCTTGCGGGCTGCATCATCCATTTCCACACTGGCAGCACGATTATTCCATCCAGTACATCCTCCTGATTCCAAGTCAGCAAAACTCCCTGGGATGCCTGAGTTTCGTCCAAGGCTGCCCTTAATCCTTTCAGTTCTCGGTGGAGGGTATCTGCATTCAGATTCCAGCAAACTTGCACCGCTCCGATGATGTCTTCGTTCCACTTGACCACAAAGTCACATTCCGAATCCTTGGTCTGGAAATACTGGATTTCTTTAAATGACCTCCGAAGGTGGAGGTAGACGTAATTTTCCAGCTTTCTTCCCTGGTCTTTGCTGAAGGAGAGGGAATTGGCGGAAGCCAATGCAGGGTCCACACAAAAGGCCTTTTTGGGATTGGCCAGCTGCTTGCGGATCGAAGGCGAGTACATGGGGATCAGATCAAATAGGTAGCTCTCGGCCAGGTAATCGCAGTAGTCGATGACTGTGCGTACGGATTTGATCTCAAGCAAACTCCCGATTCGAGCGTAGCTGAAGGGTTTGGCGATGTTGGAAGAAAGGAATACGCCCAGCCGGATAAGGGCTGTTTCGTTGCTGATGTTTCTTCGGACGGCCACGTCGCGTGTGAGGATATCCCGTAGGAGCGTTCTCAGGTAGTCTGGGTCCTGATTTTGCAAAAACTCAGGAAAGCCACCCGACTGAAAGTAAGTTTCAAAGCTCTCCGCGCCAGGAGAAAGCTGCTTGAAAAGTAAAAATTCGGTGTAG